>NZ_JBBMES010000010.1:0-92844 GCF_040096395.1 Lachnospira hominis (ex Hitch et al. 2025)
GTATCGGCACAGAGCGTGAGAGTAGAAGATATAAAAAATAATGTTTCCGGTATAGAAGATATTGAATTTGCAGGCAACATTGAGGATAGCCAGCCTTATTGGAATTCATCAGCAGTGCATTCTGTAGCAAGAGGCGAGTATGGATATTATTATGTTACATTTGGCAGCGGGGGGCGTAAAATACTCTCTTATATGGATGATGAAACATGCGAGTTAATCCCTCTGTGCAATAATGCACAGTGTGACCACGTAAATTCGGACTGTCCTGCTGTGTTTTCTGATTATTCAGAGGTAGTATGGTATTATAAAAATCATATATATATGATTAAATTCAGTTCAGAGGGACGGGCTGTACTTGTGCAGATTAATCCTGATGGAACAGACAGAAAAGAATTGTTTGATATAGGAAGTGTTCCTATAGACAGTGCGGACGATTATGCTCTTGTATTTAACAATGACTGTGTATATGTATACAACCGTACGGGAAATTGCAGACTGCCTGAGACAGTACAGATAAGCATAAAAAGGTTTTCGCTTGATAATAAAATAAATGAAGATATTATAACGAGTGATGAGCAAAGTGTTTTATTTAATTCTGTAAGGGCATATGGTGATAAAGTTTTCTTTACATATTCAACAACAGAATTTAAAAAAGAGACAAAACAGAATGTTATGACGGGTGATGGCTTATACTGTTACAATGAATCGACAGGAAAAACAACAAAATTAATAGATAAAAACATAAGTGATTATATAATTGATACCTCTGATAATATAATTTATTATTATGTAATCAACGAAGGGTTATATAAATATAAAATCAAAGATAAAGAAGAAAATCTTATATATAAAGCAGAAAGAAATTCGACATTATGTTATATATCTTTTGACGCAGATTATATATATCTTGATAATACAAGATGGTGTCTGTTTACAAGGACTGCAGATTTAACGAGAACATTATATGTTCTTGATAAGGACGGAAACGTAATAAATACAATAGAAACAAGGGGAAGAGTACTTTTTGGTGATGACAGATATAAGCTATTTGAAGTAGGAAAGAAAAAAGAAGTAAAGTATGCAAGCCTGTACAAACTCACATATATAAAGAAATCAGAAATTAATACTGCCGACACTTGGAGTGAATCTGAATGGCAGAAGTAATATAAAAGGGGTGGTTTTATGAAAAAAAGATTAATGATAGTGACATTTATGGTATTGGCTCTAATTTTCACAGCGGGATGTGGAAGTGAAAAAAACGAAGAAGCAGAGCTGGAAACAAAATCAGCAGGATATCACATAATGAACAGAAGAAGCAGTAATATGACGCGTGAAGATGGTTTTTGTGAGACATTTACAAGTTATATTAACGGAAAAACTTTTGAAAAAGGTGACAGATTATCATTAAAAGAGGCATTTGGTGAATATCAGAATGATACGGTAACGCTTAATGATTTCAGAGAAAGCTTATATGCCTGGTTTACAGGTAAAAAAATTCATACAAGTTCTGACCAGGATTACTATGATTATGTAATGGAATTTCCAAAAAGAATGTATATAGAAGCAAGTTACGATGAGAATAAGATATACATTAATGCTTATGTAGATAAGGTGGATGAGCCTGTTATTAATGTCAAGTAATATTTTGTGAGGTTGCCTATGGAATTAAAAAGATTACTTAATATTAAATATATAATTATTGTTTGTGCAGCATTAGTTCTTAATATTATTTTATTTATGTTTCAGGCAACGGCGGGCGGAAATAAAATAAATGAAGACAGCAAAAGAGATTTAAGAATCAGGACAGAGTATATAGAAAATTATAAATCAAATATACAGAATATCGTGGACCGTGCTGAAAAATTAAAAAAACAGAGATTGTTTTCCAATCCGGAATCTTTTTCTTATAAAAATATAATAAAAACAGGAAAAGATTATGAGAAGCTGATTAATATTAATTTGTCGGCAGATAACAGCAAAGCAGTCCGTGCTATATCAAAGTATTCGATGTTTATAGGAATATCGGCAATTTTGACGCTGCTTCTTATGAATAATCTTTTTAAAGAACGGGATAACAATATGTGGCAGCTTACATATATGTCAAAAAACGGACGTGTTTATCTTGGACTTGTGAGAATTGCAGATATATTTATTATTTCATTAATACAGCATTTTTTGCTTTATATTACTGTCGTTTTTACATCATTTATTTTATTTGGCGGGCTTGGTGACTTGTACAATCCGATACAGAATATATCAGAATTCGGACAGTGTACGCTTGTCATTAATAAAGCAGAGTATCTGATTGCTGATTTTTTATTGACTTATTTGTCTGTAGTTGTCGCAACATCAATTATATATATGTTGATGAATGTGTTTAGAAACAGAAAAAATGTATTTATCGGAACAGGTGCATTTGTAATAATTGAATATTTTATATATATAAATACGGAATCCCAGAGTATATATAGATTATTAAAATATATAAATATATGTAATTTATTCAGAATTAATACTATATACATGGAGTACATCAATGTCAATGTGTTTTCGCATGTTGTGTCATTAAGATACGTGCTGATTACAGCGGTAATTATACTGTCAGTTATGATGTTTATGATTTCGGTACTTGTTTATGTTAAAAGGTATCCAAACACCGAAAAAGGAATTATGGCAAAAATTTCTGATAAGATAAATGTGGAATATCAGAAAATTTTTAATAATTATAACAATTTATTTAAGGAAATTCATAAGACACTTCTTACGTCAAAGGGAATATGGCTTATTGCGGCTGCAATATTTGCCGCCGTTTATTTCAGTACGACAGGATATGTTACTTTCAATGATTTGCAGATTCAGAATGACAAATTATATAAAGAACACGGAGGAAAAGATTATACATATATAAAAAATTATGTTGATTCTGTGCTTGAAAAAACGGACAATGCCAATAAGGAACGAATTGAAGCACAGAAAAAATATGATAACGGTGAAATCGATTTTGAAGAATATTTTGCTGCAGTAAGCAATTATAACAGTGTATCAAATTCGTCTGTTGAAATAGCAGAACCGATGGAAAAATTATCATATCTTGCAAAGTTAAAAAAAGAAACGGGAATTGACGGATATATAATGTCTGACAGAGGATATGAGCAGATATTCGGTAAACAAAGTACAGTGCGTGAAATTATTCTTTTAATGTCAACGCAGTTTGTGGTTATGCTTATAGCATTTGCAAGTGTTTATATTGAAAAAAAGTCATCAATGGATAAACTGATTAATTCAAGTTCAGGCGGGTTTAAGTATGTCAACAAAAAGAAGCTGATTTCCGTGGGATTGATAACTTTATTGCTGACTTTGGCGGTAAATATTATCGAATATACAAACCTGATAAGATATTACAAAGTTACATATTTTCAGGCACCCGTGCAGAGTCTTACATTTATGGGTGACATAAAAATTAACGTATCGATTATAGGATGGCTTTTGCTGCTCATTGTTTTTAAGCTTATTATAAGTACAGTGACATTTTCGGTGACATTTATAATTACACGGATGGTGAGCAAATGGCAACATTAGAGAGGGTAAAGAGTTTATGAAAAAAACAATAGTATATTTTATGGCGGCATTTATTTTATTGGGACTTGCAGGTTGCGGTAATGCCAATAACGTCGGTGATAATATTCAAAATAATGAAACAGAAAGTTATGTCAGGGTATGGGATAAAAATCCCAATGTCCAAAGAGTTGATTATACATTAAAGTCATCTGACATATCAAAAAAAGAAACAGATATGATAGAGTGGGAAAAAAATGATATAAAGGCTGTTTTAAAAATTGATGAAGAACAGGATTATTTTACATATGCAGGTGAAAGCTGCACAATAGACAATGCAAGGTTAAGTGTTGCCAAAGGAAGAGAAGCAGATGTCGGATTTGCGGAAGTTGATATTGATAATGACGGGATTAAAGAACTGGCAGTTGAATATATCGTAACGACGGGAACCGCGTCAACACAAAAAATGACAGATATATACAAAAAAGATTCACAGGAAAAAATGACAACATTTGTTGTTGATAACCATAAAATCTCATTCACACATGAACAGGAAGCTGTAATAATACAGACAATGAAGGAATGGGAAGCCCAAGGATTCATGAAGGAAAATAATATTACAGAATTTCCGTTTGCAGAATCTTCAATTTCGTTATTTGATTCTGCTGTGGTTGAATATGAGGGTGAATATTTTATAAAAGTAACATTTGCCACTAATGAGATGAGTAAAGAAAACATGAATCTTAAAACAATTAAAGTTTTGTTGAAATGTCAAAATAATCAATTCGATGTTGTAGATATGTGGTATTAAAGTGTAAAAAACAAGCAAAAAAACAGAGCATATCATTGAACTTAATATATCAATGATATGCTCTGTGAATTTACTGTCTTATGCCGCCGGCAGTTCAGGGTTGTATCCGTCGCCGAAGTAATCGTTGTACCATACAAGGAACATGTATACTGTCCAGATTTTTCTTGAATTGTCTGCTTTGCCTTCTTTATGCTCATCAAGGTAATTGATAAGCGTGTCTGTGTTAAAGTATTTCTTTGCGGCATCGCTTGTAAATGCTTTCTTGATGATATTGTAATATTTTTCATCTTTAAGCCATATTCTGATAGGGACAGGGAAACCGAGTTTCTTTTTCTCTGCTACCATATCAGGAAGATAGCGGTGTGCTGCCATTCTCATGGCGTATTTCGTATTTTGTGCATTTACCTTATATTTTGTAGGAATGTGTCTTGCAACATCAAATACTTCTCTGTCAAGGAACGGAACACGCACTTCAAGTGAGTGAGCCATGCTCATCTTGTCGGCTTTCAGAAGAATATCGCCGATAAGCCAGAAGTTAATGTCAATATACTGCATTTTTGTGACGTCGTCTTTGTCTTTTACCTTATCGTAGAAAGGCTTTGTAAGCTCTGTGTGATTATATTTTCCTGTAGGATTCTTTAATACACGGCTTCTTTCTTCTTCGTTAAACATAAATGCGTTGCCTATAAATCTTTCTTCTACAGGCTTGCTTGCTCTTATTAAGAAGTTTTTGCCTTTGAATTTGAAAGGAATATGCTTTGCACATGCAGCAAGTCCTTTTCTCAGACCAAGAGGAAGTTTCTGGAATCCTGCAAGGTCGTGAGGTTCGCGGTAAATGTTATAGCCGCCGAAGAATTCATCGGCACCTTCACCGGAAAGAGCAACTTTTACATGCTTTGATGCTGTCTGACTTACAAAATACAAAGCAATTGCTGCAGGGTCTGCAAGCGGTTCGTCCATGTGGTACTGGATTTTTGGAATTGCGGCCCAGTATTCTTCACTTGATACAAGCTTGCTGTAATTATCAATCTTAATCTTATCTGATAAAGCTTTTGCATAGTTGATTTCGTTATATTTTTCATAATCGAATCCAACCGTAAATGTCTTGTCGCCATTAAATGTTGCGGCAACATAGCTTGAATCTACGCCGCTTGAAAGGAAAGAGCCGACTTCAACATCACTGATTTTGTGGTGTTCAACAGAATCGTGCATTGCATCGTCAATTTCATTAATCCAGTCGTCAAGAGTCTTTGATTCATCTGCATCAAATTCCGGCTCCCAGTATCTTTTGATATTGAGTTCTTTGTTGTGGAAAGTAAGGCAGTGTGAAGGCATGAGTTTGTATATGCCCTTGAAAAATGTTTCTTCAAGCACGGAATACTGGAATGTGAGGTAATTTTCGAGAGCGACTTCATTTACTTCCTTTTTATATCCCGGATATTCAAGAATACTTTTAATTTCTGATGCGTATACGAGATTGCCGTCAACAACGGCATAGTAAAATGGTTTGATTCCGAAATAATCCCTTGCAGCGAAAATAGTTTCTTTTGCACTGTCCCAGATTACAAAAGCAAACATGCCACGCAGCTTGTTTAACATGTCTTCACCGTATTCTTCGTAAGCGTGTATAAGCACTTCTGTGTCAGAATTATTTGCAAAAATATGTCCTTTTTCAATAAGCTCTTTTCTTAATTCCTGATGATTGTAAATCTCACCGTTGAATGTTATTACAATCTTTTTATCTTCATTAAACATAGGCTGGCTTCCGTTGTCCAGGTCAATAATGCTTAGACGGCGGAATCCCATATATGCTTTATCATCTATATATTGTCCGGCACTGTCCGGACCTCTGTGTACGATTCTGTTCATCATATTAGTAAGAACATCTTTACCGTTTTCAAGGTAACCAGTAAATCCAGCAAAACCACACATGTGTAATCCTCCTTGTTTTTCCGAAATATTTGCATTGAAAAGAATTATAGCAGACAAATGAAGTAAATACAAGCAATAGAGCGTGCAGGGTTTACAAAAATTTTAAAATAAAGTATAATGTTCACAAAAAATGTAACAATTTAACTGTAAAAGCGATTTCACTTTATATGGTTATATGTTAATAGGGAAGAAAGGGAATTGTGGCATGGAAAAGATTAAGATGACAACACCGCTGGTTGAGATGGATGGAGACGAGATGACAAGAGTTCTCTGGCAGTTGATTAAGGATGAACTCCTCACTCCTTATATTGATTTGAATACAGAATATTATGATTTGGGTCTTGTACATAGAAATGAGACTAATGACCAGGTTACTATTGATTCGGCAGAGGCAACTAAGAAGTATGGTGTTGCTGTTAAGTGTGCTACAATTACACCTAATGCAGCAAGAGTAAAAGAATATAACTTAAAAGAGATGTATAAGAGTCCTAACGGTACAATACGTGCCATGCTTGACGGAACAGTATTCAGGGCACCAATTATTGTAAAAGGTATTGAGCCATATGTTAAGACATGGAAGAAGCCTATTACTATTGCAAGACATGCATATGGTGATGTATACAAGGCAACAGAGATGAAGGTGAAAGGACCTGGAAAGGCTGAACTTGTATATACAGATGCTAACGGTAACGAGACAAGAGAACTTATACATGACTTTAAGGGTGACGGTATCATTCAGGGTATGCACAACTTAAATGACAGTATTGAAAGTTTTGCAAGAAGCTGTTTTGAATTTGCTGTTGCCACAAAGCAGGATTTATGGTTTGCAAGCAAGGATACTATCTCTAAGAAATATGACCATACATTCAAGGATATATTCCAGGATATATATGATAAGGAATACGCTGATAAGTTCAAAGAACTTGGAATCGAGTATTTCTATACACTTATTGATGATGCGGTTGCAAGAGTTATCCGTTCTGAGGGCGGTTATATCTGGGCATGCAAGAATTATGACGGTGATGTTATGAGTGATCTTCTTGCTACGGCATTCGGTTCACTTTCAATGATGACTTCAGTGCTTGTATCACCTCACGGATATTTTGAATACGAGGCAGCACATGGTACTGTTCAGAGACATTACTACAAGCATCTCAAGGGTGAAGAGACATCTACAAACCCAATTGCAACTATCTATGCATGGACAGGTGCATTGAGAAAAAGAGGCGAACTTGATAATATTCCTGCACTCGGTGAATTTGCAGATAAGCTCGAAGAGGCTTGTATCAAGACAATTGAGAATGGTGAGATGACAAAGGATTTGGCACTTATTACAACACTTCCAAATCCAAAGACATTAAATACACAGGATTTCATAAAGGCAGTACGTGCTACACTTGACAGCCTTATGGCATAATCATGTGTCTGATTTATGAGGATGAGTTATGAAATTTAAATTTGAGCTTGGAGACTTAATTAAAATACCAAATATATTATGTTATTTGAGAATACTTATGGTTCCGCTCTTTCTTCATATTTATTTTACGGCAGAAAGACCACAGGATTTTTATCTTGCAACACTTGTGGTCATGCTGTCGGGGCTGACTGATTTTTTTGATGGACAGATTGCAAGAAGGTGCAATATGATTACAGATTTGGGAAGAATAATAGACCCGCTTGCAGATAAGCTTATGCAGCTTGCAATGCTTGTTGCACTTACTGTAAGAGTAAAATATATGTACCTTTTGGTTATATTTCTTGTTTTGAAAGAGGTAATATCAGCAGTTACAGGTTTTTTTGTGATGAAATTTGCGAAAAAGAGACTTAATGGAGCAAAGTGGTACGGCAAAGTGTGTACTGCAATTTTATATGTTGTTATGCTTGCACTTGTCGCATTTCCTCAGATGGAGGTTCATGTTCAGGATATTCTTCTTCTTGTATGTGCCGGAGCACTTATGCTTGCATTTGTAATGTATGTAAGACTATACATTATAATGATTGTTGACGCCAGAAATGGCAGAAACGAAAAAATATTATATTAAAATATAAAGACCATATGCAGTTTATATGGATATTTGAATGAGGAAAATTATGGGTTATACTTTTCACGGAATGAATTTCGGACAATTTGCTTTATGGTTTTTTGCGTATAGTTTTTTTGGATGGGCAATGGAGTGCGTTGTTATACGCATCCAGCTCAAAAGATGGGAGAACAGAGGTTTTGCCAGGTTGCCTTTCTGTGTTATATATGGATTTGGCACATTTATTGCGTATAATATTTTTGCTCCGATTGAGCATAATTATGTGGCACTTTATTTTGCAGGATGCGTATGTGCAACGATTTTTGAGTATCTTACAGCCAGACTCATGTTAAAACTTTTTGGTTCGGTATGGTGGAATTATGAACATCTTCCTTTTAACTATAAAGGAATTTTGTGCCTCGAAAGCACATTGGCATGGGGCGTGCTTGCATTGTTTATATTTGGTGTTTTTAATCGTTATGTAGAAGGTGCGGTTAAGATGCTTGATGTAAGAGTTGCATATGCAGCGGGAACTATAATTGTTATAACTTATCTTATTGATTTCACATGGCAGTTTGCACATCAGATTGCAGGTGAAAATAATGATGGGGTTTTAAAAGGTTTTCTAAGAAGATAACCGGTGTCACACATAAAAATGTGCTGCCGTATGATTATGAATTTGGGAGCAGTTTATGTTTAGAAAAATTAAAGATGACTTCTGGATGTTAAGAAGAAGTGGAAGAAACATTTTAGTATTTGAACTTACATATAAACTTGCGGCAACGGCAGTATTTTATCCTATTGCAATTTTAATAATAAATCTTGTTATGAAAGCAGCCGGAGCAAAGTATCTTACGAATGAGTATATAATACGGATTTTCAAGAATCCTGTTTCGTGGATAGTTATGCTTGCGGCTGTTGTTATTTTTGTATTTTATTGTATATATGAGATGTCTTTTCTTGCAGCGTGCTTTGAATTGAAACGGCAGCAGTGTAAAGCATCTGTTCTTGAGATAGCATTTACATCTTTAAAAAGGATGAAAAGGCTCATTAATATCCGGAATCTACCGCTTATTTTCTTCTATTTTATTTCAATACTCGCAATTAATGTAACGATGCTTGGCAGTCTTGTATTGTCAGAAAAAACAATAACTGCTTTCAGAATATATGTAATTAATGGACCTGCAATTGTAAAGGCTGGGCTGGCTGCAGCTGTAATAGTGGTTTATACAATTGTAATAATGGGTGTTTACTCATTTAATATATGTGTGCTTGAGGGTGATAATTTCAGGACGTCATACAGGCAGAGTGCATCAACAGTAAGAAAACATTTCCTGCCTACATTAATGTCACTTATATTATATAATCTGGCAATACTTGCAGTTATAATATTGTTTTATGTAATAATTACGGCTGTTTTGTTTGCCGGAGTAAAAATTCTTAACATGGCTTATATGGGAAGTGCCATATATCTGTCAGTATTAAAAAATATAAGAATTGGCATAAGAATACTGCTTTTATACCTTGCTGTACCAATATCATATACTATGATATCAAGAATGTATTATTATTATTCTGACCCTAAAGAAATTGATTATGTTGTTATAAGGATAAAATCAAAGTTTTTCAGGCTTCAAAGAATGATATATTTTCTGATACTTATAATGTCAATAGGTCTTAACAGTTTTTATGTTGTCAGGACGTTTAACAAAAATCCGTTTGAGAGTATTGCGATATTCCATGAAACAAAAATCACGGCACACAGGGGTTCATCAATAAAAGCACCGGAGAATACAATGGCTGCATTTGAACTTGCAGTTGAAAATATGACAGATTTTATTGAGCTGGATGTCCAGCTGACATCAGATAATGTGCCGGTTATTATGCATGACCGCAGCCTTTACAGAACAACCGGTGTTAATGCAAAGGTTTCAGAACTTACTTACAGCCAGATAAGGGAACTTGATGCAGGCTCATATTTTGGAAAAGAATTTGCAGGCGAAAAAGTGCCTTCGCTGGAAGAAGTATTAAGATTTGTAAAAGGAAAAGCACGGCTTAATATTGAATTAAAAAGCGGAGATACGGTATATACGGCTGATAAAGTGGCAGAACTTATACAAAAATATGATATGCAGAATGATTGCGTTATTACATCATTTGACTATAATATGTTAAAAAGAGTAAAAGAACTTACGGATGATATACAGGTGGGCTACATTTTATCTATAGCATATGGTGATTTTTACAGTATGGATGATGTGGATTTCTTCAGTATGAATGCGTCATTCCTTTCAAAACAGATAGTAGATGCAATTCATAATTCTGGAAAACAAGTATATGCATGGACTGTTAATAATGCAACATCGATAAAGAATCTTACGAATAAAGGCGTTGATAATATTATTACTGATGACCCGGTTCTTGCAAGGGAAACGATATATTCGAGAGATACGAGTGAGACACTTGTAAATATGGCAAAATATGTATTTAATCAGTGAGACATAATGTCCGGAATGGAGACGTGTATGATAAGGGGTATTGGAACTTCAAAAGGTATAGGAATAGGACATGCACTTATAATAGATGAACCTCAGATAGAGGCGAAGACTGAGATTGTGAGTGACACGGCGGCTGAATTAAGAAGATATGAAAATGTAAAAAAGAAGTTTATTGCAGATACACAAAATATAATAGAAGAATTAAAGAAAAAGTTAAAAAAAAATGATAAGACGTCTCTTGTTCTTCAGAATCAGATTTATCTTATAGAAGATATTGAGATGAACCAGCAGATAATCGGATTTATTGAAAATGAGCACCTTTGTGCAGATGCCGCAGTTGACAGAACATGTTCGCTTTATGCGGATATATTTGCCTCGCTCGACAGCGAAGTTATGAATCAGCGTGTGGCAGATATAGAAGATCTGAAGCACAGGATATTATCGATGTTGTCAGGCAATGTCACAGTAGATTTATCAAATCTTGAACCTGATACAATAATAGTTGCAAAGCAGCTTCATCCTTCTGTCACTGCAGCGATGGATACGAAACATGTTGTGGGTATAATTGCGGAAAAAGGCGGTGAGACATCACATGCGGCTATCCTTGCAAGAGCACTGGAAATTCCGGCAGTTTTAAGTGTGAAGGATGCATGTTCAAAGATTGCCGATAATGAAAGCGTTATTGTAGATGGCGAATATGGGGAAGTTTTCTTAAAACCTATTGAGAAGACGGTTCAGATATATACTAAAAAGAAAAAAGAATATCAGAAAAAAGTAAAAGAATTAAAAAAATATATTGATAGGGAAACTGTTACATCTGATGGATATAAGGTGTGCCTTGCGGCCAATATCGGAAATGAAGATGATGCCGTAAAAGGTATGAAAAGCGGTGCTGAGGGTGTTGGACTATTCAGGACAGAATTCCTGTTTATGAATGGTGTTTCAATGCCGGATGAGGAAAAACAGTTTGAGGCATATAAAAAGGCGGCAATAGTTTTAAAAGGAAAAACACTTACGATAAGAACGCTTGATGTAGGCGGCGATAAAAATATTCCGTATATGGGACTTGCAAAAGAAACTAATCCGTTTCTCGGGTATCGTGCAATAAGATTCTGTCTTGGAAGAGTTGATGTCTTTACAACGCAGCTAAGAGCAATATTAAGAGCAAGTGCATTTGGCAAAGTAAGGATAATGATACCGCTTGTAACATCGCTTGAAGAAGTCCTGAGAGTAAAGACACTTCTGAAAAAAGTAAAAGAAAGTCTTGACAAGCAAAAGATACCATATGATAAAGATATTAAACTTGGCATTATGATTGAGACGCCGGCCGCAGCACTTATATCAGATTTGCTTGCAAAGGAAGTGGATTTCTTTTCGATAGGAACGAATGATCTGACACAGTATACGATGGCAGTTGACAGAGGAAATGAAAATGTTGCATATCTTTACTCTGTGTTTCATCCGTCGGTATTAAGAATAATTAAATATATTATTGAAAATGCAAAAAAAGCTGGGATAGAAGCCGGAATGTGTGGAGAGGCGGCAGGAAATCCATGTATGATACCACTGCTTTTAAGTTTTGGGCTTGATGAATTTTCGGTTTCTCCATCCAATGTGCTTGAGACAAGAAAAAACATTGCATCATGGAGCATAAGGGAAGCCGATGAGGTTACGACAAGTGTAATGGCAATGTGTACTGAAAAAGAAGTGGCAAATTACCTTAGTGACTATATTGCAGCAAAAGAACAACGCAGTGGATTTGCTTCGCAAAACAAGGAGGACAAATCCTCTGCTCCTGCAAGGGCAGTCGCATTTGCTTCGCAAACAAGGAGGATATGATGGCTCAGATTTATGAGACTGATGAAGAGATAGAAAGAGTGCTTCTTATAGGAGTTGCACTTGATGATAATGATGAAGCGGAAAGCTCACTTGATGAGCTTGCAGAGCTTGCAAAGACAGCAGGAGCCGTAACTGTGGGCAGGCTGATACAGCCGAGAGAATACTTTCACCCGGCAACTTATATAGGTAAAGGAAAGCTTGATGAAGTACGCCTGATGGCTGATGAGCTTGATGCTACAGGCATTATATGTGATGATGAACTTACACCGGCTCAGCTTAGGAATCTTGAAGATGTTCTTAATCTTAAAATAATGGACAGGACAATGGTTATTCTTGATATATTTGCATCAAGAGCAAACACCAGCGAGGGTAAGATTCAGGTTGAGATGGCACAGCTCAAGTACAGAATGACAAGACTTTCAGGTCTTGGAACAACACTTTCAAGGCTTGGTGGAGGAATAGGAACAAGAGGTCCCGGAGAGAAGAAGATAGAGACTGACAGACGACTCATAAGGGACAGGATATCAAGACTTAACGCCCAACTCAAAGAAATTGAGAATCACAGGGAAATCCAGAGACAAAAAAGGAGTGATTCAACAATTCCTGTTGCAGCGATTGTGGGATATACAAATGCAGGCAAGTCAACACTTTTAAATAAACTTACCAATGCAGGGGTTTTATCTGAAGATAAACTTTTTGCGACACTTGACCCTACAACAAGAGTGTTAAAGCTTCCTAACACGGATAAGGTTCTTCTTACTGATACAGTAGGATTTATAAGAAAACTTCCGCATAATCTTATTGAGGCGTTTAAAAGCACGCTTGAAGAGGCAAAATACGCAGATATAATAATACATGTTGTTGACAGTGTTCATCCTGATATGGACAGACAGATTGCGGCGGTTTATGAGACACTTGATGAGCTTCAGGTTGGAGATAAGCCGGTTATTACTCTTTTTAATAAAACAGATCTTGCCGGAAATGCTGAGACAATAAAGGATATGCGTGCAAAATGCAGCATGAGGGTTTCAGCAAAAACAGGTGAAGGAATAGATGAATTTCTTGATGAACTTGGAAAAATTCTTCGCGAAAACAGAATTCACATTAACAGATGCTTCAAATATCAGGATGCTGGAAGAATACAGCTTATACGTGAATTTGGTACACTTATTTCAGAAGAGTATACGCAGGACGGAATAGAAGTTGAAGCATATGTTCCTAAAGAAATATATGACAAATTATAATATTTTTTAGTGAAAGGGGCAGAAAAATGAAACTTATAGCAGCAGTAGATAAAAACTGGGGAATAGGAAGAAATAACAGGCTTCTTGTAAATATTCCGGAGGATATGCAGCTTTTCAGACAGGAGACAAACGGAAAAGTTGTCATTATGGGAAGAAAAACATTTGAAAGCCTTAAAGAAAAATCCCCTTTATATGGCAGAAAAAATATTGTGCTTACAACAAATAAGTCGTATGATGCAAAAGGAGCAGTTGTTTGTGCAAGTGTTGAAGAGGTGCTTGATGCAGTAAAAGATTATGATGATAATGATATATATGTAATAGGCGGTGGTGAAATCTATAAAGAATTTCTCCCATACTGCGATGTGGCACATATAACGAAGATTGATTATAAGTATGATGCCGACACATATCTTGAAAATCTTGATAAAAACAGTGAGTGGCACATAACGGCAAACAGTGAAGAAAAAACGTATTTTGATATTGTATATGAGTTTGTGAAGTATGAAAAGAAAAAGTAATAAAAACAGAAAAATAATATTTATATTGGCAGCACTTTCACTGCTTATTTCGGCAGTTTATGCCGGAACTTATTTTGCAACACCTTTTTTAAAAGAAAAACAAAACAATCCAGATGCGGCGGCGGCATTGAAAAATGAGGGAAAAGAGGCTGCGGATATTATAAGGGATTATATAGATAAGCAGTCTGTTGAAAGCCTTATAAGAAAAAAGATAAGTGGAACAGTATATGTTTCAGACAATAAAGGTGTGTATGAAAATACAGGAATAGATTTTTATTTTTATAATGGAATTCTGTATTATGAGATAACGCAGGAAAAAGGAAAGATTTACAAGGTTGAAAGTTCAGAGTTATTAAAGCCGGAATTTATAAAAAAATATGATTTTGAAAAGTATTCAAAGTCTATAAATACTGCATTGGACAGCATTTATGAGAATTTTGCATCACTTGCTGACAGTATGAAGTATGAAAATAAGCCTGGTGAAGGCTATGAGCTGAATGGCTCGCATGTATCTGTATACAGTGTTTTACTTGAAAAGTCAAATCTTAAAAAGGCAGCATCCGGCACGATAGATGCGTTGTATGACAACAGTGATACGTCAGTTTATATGGGAATGTTTTCGGCATACGGAGTTGTTAGCCGTGAAAAATTAAAAAGATATACGGACAGACAGCTTGCACGGTTTACATATGCACAGGCCGATATCCATATTGGTGAAAATGATAATCTCAAAAGAATAAAAATTGATAATTACCAGCTTGATTTTGATTATGACGGAACAGAGTATGATTTTACCGTATCGGCTGATATAAAATTTGATGATGCAGCAGACACGCCACCGGGAAATTAACCCGATGGCGTGTTTTTCAGTCATATACGATATAGGTATTATATCGGAAACGCCGTAAACGCTGTTCCATTTTTATTGCATTTGTAAGGTAAAGAAAAGCCCCGACCTGTACTTTATAATAACCGTCATCGGATATAATGAATGCAGGGAAACCTTCTATTAAAAGAGAATCAAGCATTCTGTCGGCATTTTCTTTGTTGCGGTAAGCACCTGTTTGGATTCTGTAAAGTTTTGTTCCCTCTTCGTCACAACGGCATGCGGGCATGCCGGGGTTCTCAGAAATGCCGGGACTTGCAGGCATACTGTAATTTGCCGGAATGTCAGGAGAAGAGCCAGTGTCGGGGGCATCTGTTTTTGTAGTTTGTGAATAGACTGTTTCAAGAATGCCGTCGGCAATTGCCCTTGCAATTTCATTGAAATTTTCATCAAAAATCTTATTGTCTGTATCGCTATTGATAAATCCAACCTCTACAAGAACAGCAGGCATCTGGGTCCTTTTTAAGACAACGAGATTAGGACGTTCTGTTATTCCGAGGTCTTCAAAACCGGCATCGGCAAGTTCTTTGTTGATATTTTTTGCAAGAGTGTGGCGTATTCCGGAATCTTTGTATACAAGAGATTCAATGCCGCTATACTGGTTATTTTTTTCGGATGAATTGCGGTGTATTGAAATAAAATAGTCGGCACCTGAATTATTGGCATCGGTTGCTTTTTTAAATGGAGTTTCATATTCATCATTGTCCCGCACATAATATACATTAATGCCATTCATTTCAAGTATCTTTCCGACAGCCTGGGTAAGGCGGAGTGTATCATCTTTTTCAGCACGTCCGTTATAGACGGCACCGGGATCACTTCCGCCGTGGCCTGCATCAAGTGCAATAGTTATATCAGACATGTTTTCCCCTTTTATTACAAAACAATATTCACATTATTATATTCAAATCGGATTAAATGATTCATTGTAGGACAAAAAGAAGCATAGAATGGTAAAAAAATAAATGGGAAAATATTATGAATATTAATTATGTGCATACATTTGAAAGGCCGGAAAATGCGGTTGACAGAGGTAATCTCAAAGTAAATGTAATTGACAGACGGACAAAAAGACCTGTTATGAATGCGAGAGTGGAAATTTCATATACAGGCCGGCCGGACAGTGTTATTGAGGAACTGGTTACTGATGACAGTGGACTTACACCGACAATAGCACTTCCTGCACCTCCGGTTGAATATAGCATGGAGCCACAGGATTCACAGCCATATTCAGAGTATAATGTAAAAATTACCGCATCAGGATATGTTGATATGCTTATATCGGGTTCTGAAATTTTTTCGGGAGTGAGCAGTACACAGCAGGCATCGCTCGGAGGACAGACGGAAAGCGATGCCGCGTCAGATGTAGTTGTGATTCCGGCAAATACTCTTTTTGGAACGTATCCTCCAAAGATACCTGAAAATGAGATACAGCCCGTAAATACGAGCGGTGAGATTGTGCTTAGTAAAGTTGTTGTTCCTGAAACAGTTGTTGTCCACGATGGTGTGCCAGCTGACCCGACAGCTTCAGATTATTATGTGAGATACTCTGATTATATTAAGAATGTGGCAAGCAGTGAGATATATTCAACGTGGCCGGTTGAAACGATAAAAGCTAACGTGCTTGCAATTATGTCGTTTACATTAAACAGGGTGTATACAGAGTTTTACAGAAATAAAGGATATGAATTTACAATCACATCATCAACGGCATTTGACCATAAATGGATTTACGGAAGAAATATATTTACAAGCATATCGAATATTGTTGATGACATATTTAACCAGTATCTTTCAAGACCAAATGTAAAACAGCCGATTCTTACTCAGTATTGCGATGGGAAGAGGGTGAGCTGTCCGGATTGGATGAGCCAGTGGGGAAGCAAATATCTTGGAGACCAGAATTATAGTGCTATAGATATATTAAGATATTATTACGGTGATTCAATGTATATTAACACGGCTGAGGAGATAAGCGGGATTCCTGCATCATGGCCGGGATACAATCTTGACATTGGTTCTTCAGGACAAAAAGTCCGCCAGCTTCAGGAGCAGCTTAATCTTATTGGTGAATTTTATAATGCAATTCCGCCGGTTGAGCCGGATGGAATATACGGCGAGCAAACGGCGGAAGCAGTAAGAAAATTCCAGAAAATATTTGATATGCCTCAGACTGGTGTTGTTGATTTTGCAACATGGTACCAGATTTCCGGAAAATATGTTGCACTTTCAGGTATTGCGGAATTAAATCCTTGATTCACCCATGAAGAACAATGCAAGTGTTCCCGGACCTGAGTGTGCTCCGATAGTCGGGCAGATTGTGTTTATTACAATTTTGTGATTGTATTTTTCCCTTATTTTAGATGCTACAAATTCTGCATCTTCAAGGCAGTCGCCATGACCGATAAAAATTGCATCTGTCTCGTCTTTATATGAACCCATGAGTTCATCAATTTTTGATACAAGTGTGAGAAGAGATTTTTTTCTTCCTCTGACCTTGCCTACAGGTATAAGCTGACCTGCATCATTTACATGAAGAATAGGTTTGATACCGGCAAGACTTCCTACAATAGCTGTTGTCTTTGAAACACGTCCTCCACGGTAGAGGTGATGAAGGTCATCGACTGTGAAGAAATGAACAAAATTGCGGCGGTGTGCATTAATGTAATCAGCTACTTCGTCAATGGATTTTCCTTCGTTTTTTAATTGGATAGCACGATATACAGTAAGCCCTTCTCCCATTGAAGCGGCAAGAGAATCAATTACAATAATTTTTGATTCAGGATATTCCTCCATTATTTCTCTGGCAGCTATGCAGCAGTTGTTGTAGCTGCTGGAGAGTGCTGAAGAAAAAGCAATATGAAGGATATCATAGCCTTCCTCAACTCTTTTTTTGAAAATTTTTGCAACGTCTTCGGGATTACATGCCATTGTAGTAGGCATTTCTCCGTTACGCATGCGTGTATAGAATTCTTTTACTGGCATTTCGTTTCCAGGTCCGTAGAGCTGCTCACCGAAAGCATAAAAAAGAGTATGTATGTCGATAGAATTTTCACGGACGAAATCATCAGTAAGATCCGCTGTTGTGTCGGTTGAAATTAGATATTGACGCATAAAATCCTCCTTGTTTTATAACATAAAATTGCTTGCAATATTTTATATTCATATATATAATATCACTATATAGGTGAATGTGTAAATTAAAAATATTTTCATTTATCCTATTGACACATCTGTCAAATGATGATAAGATACAAAAGATGTGAATTTTAATGAAGCAGAGTGTCCACTCTCACCTTAGCGCAAGGGCGACTCGGGTTTATACTTTATAAATATATGACTTATAACAGGTCTTTATTTTGTGATGTATGTGGATGGCTGCTGCTATCCACTTTTTTTATGGAGGTGCACTGTTATTAGCGATTTAATGATTAACGAACAAATCAGGGACAAAGAAATCCGATTAATCGGAGCTGACGGAGAACAGCTTGGAATTATGTCAGCAAAGGATGCCATGAAACTTGCAAGAGAGGCTGATGTTGATCTTGTTAAGATTGCACCATCTGCAACGCCACCTGTATGTAAGCTGATTGATTATGGTAAATATAAGTACGAATTAATCAGAAAAGAGAAAGAAGCTAAGAAGAAACAGAAGACAATAGAGACGAAGGAAGTAAGACTTTCTCCAAATATTGATGTCAATGATCTTAATACAAAGAGCAACGCTGCAAGAAAGTTCCTTGAGAAGGGTAACAAAGTAAAAGTTACATTGAGATTCAGAGGACGTGAGATGGCTCATGTAGAGAGCAGCAAACACATTCTTACAGATTTCGCTGAGAAGCTAAGTGATATAGCCGTTGTTGAAAAGGCTCCTAAGATGGAAGGCAGGAGCATGATGATGTTTTTAACTGAAAAACGTTAAAATATAAATACTACATGTTAAAAATTCAGGAGGTTTATTATGCCAAAGGTAAAAACAAAAAGAGCCGCTGCAAAGCGTTTTAAAGTAACTGGTACAGGTAAGTTAAAGAGAATGAAAGCTTATAAGAGCCACATTCTTACAAAGAAGACAACAAAGAGAAAGAGAAATTTAAGACACGCAGCAATGACTGATGCAACTAATGTTAAGACAATGAAGAAGATTATGCCTTATCTTTAATCAGATAAACGGTATAGAAGGAGGAATATAAAATGGCAAGAATTAAAGGCGGAATGAACGCAAAGAAAAAGCACAACAGAGTTTTAAAGCTCGCTAAAGGTTATAGAGGTGCAAGATCAAAGCAGTATAGAGTAGCTAAGCAGTCTGTTATGAGAGCTCTCACAGAGTCTTATAAGGGCAGAAAGCAGAAGAAGAGACAGTTCAGACAGTTATGGATTGCAAGAATCAATGCTGCTGCAAGAATCAATGGTTTATCATACAGCAAATTTATGTATGGTTTAAAGCTTGCTAATGTTGACCTTAACAGAAAAGTATTGTCAGAGATGGCTGTAAATGATGCAGAAGGATTTGCAAAGCTTGCTGAGTTAGCAAAGTCTAAGGTTGCTTAATTATATATTAAGTTATAAGTTGAAGGGGCTGTCGCTTTAACGGTTATATATCGTTGAAGCGGGCCTCTTTTAAGTTTGTGAAATAAATGTGAAAAATGATATATACACTGTTCATATGTTGAAAGATATGTTATTATCTATTAGATTGGTTTCTGATTGA
Source organism: Lachnospira hominis (ex Hitch et al. 2025) (assembly GCF_040096395.1). Classification (NCBI taxonomy): domain Bacteria; kingdom Bacillati; phylum Bacillota; class Clostridia; order Lachnospirales; family Lachnospiraceae; genus Lachnospira; species Lachnospira hominis (ex Hitch et al. 2025). The sequence continues at coordinate 20,013 of NZ_JBBMES010000010.1, forward strand.
AGAGACCTTTCATGATTATGAAAGTGTGGGATGAGTGAATATGAAAAAGAATATTTTAAAGAAGATAAGTATTGGTTTGCTGTCAGCAGCTATGATGGTTTCCATGACAGCATGTAATACAAAGATTAAAGTTACTTATGATTATAAAGCGGAAGATTATGTTACGCTTGGAGAATATAAGGGCATAGAGGTAAGCGTTGATACTGATGCAATAGAGAACAATCTTATCAATACAAGAATACAGAATGATCTTGAGAGCAATACAACATATGTTGAAACAACAAGAGCTGCCCAGGCTGATGATAAAGTTACAATTGATTTTAAGGGTTCAATCGGTGGAGAGCAGGTATCCGGTTTCAGTGATAATGATTACTCTATTGTACTTGGAAAAGATACATTCACGGTTGAAGGGTTTGTTGATGAACTTTACGGAGTAAAGAGCGGTGATGTCAAGGTTGTTACACTTACAGTTCCACAAGATTTCAGCGATGCACCTGAGTATGCAGGACGTAAGATTGTATTTGAGATTACAGTAAAAACAGTTGCACAGCCTAATGTACCTATGATTACAGATACTTATGCAAAAGAATATTACAATTATGATACAGTTGCTGAATACAGAGAGAGTATCAAGAATGAGATTCAGGATACTATTGATGAAAAGGTAACTGAAGCAAAGAAACAAGCTGTTCTTACAAAGCTTCAGGAAAGATGTACAATCAAAGGTTATCCGGAGGATTATCTTGCAACAAAGACAAGTGATTATGAACAGTCAATTAAGTTTTATTCAATGATGCAGGGAATAACAGTTGATGAGTACTGCCAGAAGACATTTAATATGAGCTTTGATGATTATGTTAAAAAGGCTGTTGCCCAGGAGATGATTTTACAGGCGATTGCCGATAAGGAAAATATATCAATTAAAGATTATGATTACAAAGGGGAGCTTCCTCAGTTTGCAAAAGACAGAGGATATTCTGATAAAGATTCATTTGTTGAGAAGTATGGTAAAGATAAGATTGTTAAGAATATGATTATTCAGAAAGCACAGGATATCGTAATGGATAATGCTGTATATAAGTAGGCATCTGCCAGCAAGGCATTGGCTGTCTGCATAAAATAATCCACAGACATAAACGAAGATGTTTATGGTCTGTGGATTTTTGCATGTTTTTTATTTGTTTTGTGGATTAGTGTGTTCCTGTAGAACCAAAACCGCCTTCTCCGCGGACAGAATCTTCTAATGAATCAGCTTCTGTAAAATCGGCAGTTATAAAAGGTGCAAGTACAAGCTGTGCGATGCGTTCACCTTTTGATACAGTAACGGCTTCACCAGAGTGATTATATAAAGCAACCATGATTTCACCACGGTAATCGGAATCAATTACCCCTACTTTATTTGCCGGAGCAAGTCCACGTTTACAAGCCATTCCGCTTCTTGCATAAATAAGACCGACAAGGCCTGTTGGAATCTCAAGTGCAATTCCTGTGTGTATAAATTCGGTGCAGCCGGGATTTATAGTTATATCTTTATCCATGCATGCATAAAGGTCGGCACCAGCGGCAAACTCAGTTCCATAAGCTGGAATAATGGCATCTTCTCTTAACTTTTTTAATCTTACAGTCTGTTTCATTTTAATAGTCTCCATTCTTAAAAATAATAAAGGTTTATTTATCAAAGTCATATAAAATGACATTGCCGCTTTTCAATGATTCGTTTACAAGGATTGTACGCTGGTTTTCAGAGCCTTTGAATTTGAGATTGAGATTTTTAAGCTCTTCAACAAAGCGTCCGTCAACAAGAACATCAATATAACTTAGCAGTTCATTGGTTTCTTTCCATCTTTTACACATGTTTTCTATGATATCTTTATCAAATAAAAACCCGGTAAAACACCATATATCTTTTTGTGGCAGGACTTCACGTACCTGTCTTACAAGAGGAAGAAGACCTTTCTGGTTACTGTATTCAAATGGTTCACCGCCAAGAAGTGTAAGCCCCTGTATATAATCAGGTTTCAAAGATTCGATAATAGAATCAATTGTATCCTGTGTAAATGGTTTCCCATAATTAAAATCCCATGCGATTTCATTGAAACATCCGGGACAGTGATGGCTGCATCCGCTTACAAAAAGAGATGTGCGTACTCCCGGACCATTGGCTACATCACAATATTTGATTTCTGCATAGTTCATTATGATCAGTCTCCAATCTTACGTTAATTAGCACTACATATTATAACAGAAAAAAAGTATGTTGAATAGGTTTAAAAATCTGTAAAAATATATATAAATATCTATAGTTCAGTGGAAAAATACAGAATATATGTTAAAATAATAACAACATAAATAAGACTTTTACATGAAAGGAAGACAGCATTATGATAGAGATTAATTTTGACAAACTTTACAGATATCCAAGGATTGCAGAACCGTGTACAATATGTATTCCGGTAGAAAAAGGAAAAATATATTCTAAAGATAATGTATGCGTTATGCAGGATGGAAAACCGGTTCCTACACAGGCAAAGGTTACATCAAGATATGATGACACATCAATAAGATATCTTTTTGTAAGGTTTATGGCTGATCTGCCGGCAAATAAGGGCACAAAAGTATATTGTGAACTTGATTGTAAAGATGTCAATGATAATCCGGACATTTTATGTACTGAGAGTAGTACAGGAATAGAAGTTGATACGGGGGCGTTAAAGTTTAAGGTTGAAGATTATGCCTCATACATTTTTAAGGAAGTTAATGATGGAAATAAGATATATACAAATGAAAATTTTGTCGGCCCATATCTTAAAGAAGCTGATGGAACAAGTTATGATATAGAACTTGAAGAATGGAATATAATAGAGTGCGGTCAGGTGTGTGTGTCTTTGTGTACAAAAGGCGTAAATGTATCAAAAGATAAAGATAAAAAGATAAAGTTTGAGATAAGAATTAATGCATATGCCGGAAAACCGTGGGTTGAACTTTCATACAGAATTATAAACACAAGCATGGAAGAACTTGATATAGCATCACTTGTATTTTATGCAAAAGCTGATTCTTCAAGCCGCCTTAGTGATATTATGAAACCTATGAATTTTGATGAGAAGCCGGATTCTACAGGATGTGGCGATATAATGACAGATAATACAAGCTGTACCGGACCTGTTTTTCATACAAGGGGAACGCACGAACTTGAACTTTTTGATGAGAAAGCACCTGTTTTGGATGTAAGGACGATGGTGGGAAGCTCTAATTATAGGACAGATTTTTATATAGGAAAAAATGGAGAAGAAGTAAACCGCCATATAGATGCACATTATCTTATGAAAGAGGCAAATGAGCATTTTGCGGAAGTTTTGTATGGTACATTTTTTGCTGACAGGACAGATGCTAAAGGTGGACTCTGCATAACTGTATATCAGGCACAGCAAAATTACCCAAAGGCAGTAAAGTCAGACAGTGAAGGTATTGCTGTTATGCTTGTTCCGGAGGGAGAAGACAAGGTTATCATGCAGCCGGGAATGGCAAGAACACAGAAAATGCTTATGCATTTTCATGCTGCAGATGAGAAGATTCTTGAAATTGATAACAGAAGTCTTATTTACCAGATGCCTGACAGACCATATATTTCTCCTGAGGTGTTTAAAAATGCCGGAGTTATGCCGGATATTTTCCCTGATAAGTTAAATGATGATGTTGAGATGTTTCTTATAGGAAGAGCTGACGAACATGCAAGATGTTATGGCATGCTTAACTGGGGCGACACATGGGATTCTAATTATACACAGCAGGGAAGAGGCAACGGAAAGACAGTGTGGAGTAATAATGAATATGATTATCCACATTCATGTGCGTTGGAGTATGCAAGAACCGGTGTGAGACGTTTCCTTGACTATCTTCTTGTTTCAACAGAGCATCAGATGGATGTAGATGTGTGCCATTACAGTGATAATCCGTTACGAATCGGCGGTCAGTGGGAACATACGGCAGGACATTGCAAGAATGGTATTATGGTGTGTTCGCATGAGTGGGTTGAAGGCCTTTTTGATTATTATCATTTTACAGGCGACGAAAGAGCATTAACTACGGCTGTTGGAATTGGAAATAATATATTAAAGCTTCTTGATACACCAATGTATGCTGTTCCGGGTGAGGCAAATGCAAGAGAAACAGGCTGGGCACTAAGAGCACTGACGGCATTATATGTTGAGACTGGTGAATCAAAGTGGATTGACAAATGTGAATGGATTGTTGACAGCTTTAAGAAATGGGAAGAAGAATATGGCTACTGGCTTGCACCATATACAGACAATACAACAATACGTGTAGGATTTATGATTTCTGTTGCGATTGGCAGTGTTATGAGATATTACAGAGTATTTCCGCGTGAAGATATCAAAGATATGATAATCCGTGCTGTTGATGATCTTATTGAAAACTGTATGCTTGGATGTGGAGTATTTTATTATAAAGAACTTCCGAGTCTGCAGAGACTTGGTAATAATACGCTTTTGCTTGAATCTCTTGCAATAGCTTATGAGCTCACAGGAGATGTGAAGTATCTTAAACCAGGAATAAAGACATTCGACAAAACAATTGATTCAAAGGCAGCAACGACAAACGGTGTCAAGAAAATTGTTGATGATGCAGTGATATGTGCCGGTGCAAGCACAAAGGGATTTGCTCAGAGTTTTATCCCTGTTATTACATATTACAAGGCATTGTCAGAAAATGGATTGTATTAATCCGCCATGTCTTGCAAAGACCAAAAAACCGTAGTAATATTAAAATATTGATTATATGGTAATGCACTATATGTGCCGGAATGGAGGATAATATGAGAATAGGTATAAGAGCTCATGATGTAAAATATGCACCGCTTGATGAACTGATTCCAAATATACATAATCAGGGATTTCATTGCATGCATATAGCACTAAGCAAGTCAATTAAGGAATTTAAGCCGGAGATAAGCACAATGACACCCGGACTTGCAATGTATATCAAGGAATTGTGTGCTGAAAATAAAGTTGATGTGGCTGTGCTTGGCTGTTATCTTAATTTATGCAATCCTAATCCGGAGCAGCATAAAAAGATAGTAGAAAAATACAAGGCACATATAAGATTTGCAAGTATTTTAGGCTGTGGAGTTGTTGGAACAGAGACTGGTGCCGTTAACGAAGAATACAAGTACGAACCGGCAAATCATTCTGAGGAAGCACTTGAGACATTTATAGAAAATCTGAGACCTATAGTAAAATATGCAGAGCAGTTTGGTGTTATATTTGCAATTGAACCGGTGTGGAAGCATATTGTATACACAGTTGAGAGAGCAAGAAAAGTTCTGGATGCTATTGATTCACCTAATCTTCAGATTATATTTGACCCTGTAAATCTTCTTTGTGTTGATAATATCGATAAACAGGATGAGATTATTGAAAAGGCATTTGAACTTCTCGGAGATGATATAGCTGTAGTCCACTGCAAGGATTATGTCGTTGAGGGCAATGAGTTAAAGTCTATTGCTGCCGGAACAGGAAGCCTTAATTATCCGCTTCTCTTAAAGAAGATAAAAGAATACAAGCCATATGTTCACTGTACGCTTGAAAATACGGTGCCTGAAAATGCTGTCGCAACAAGAGAATTTATGGAAAGAACATACGCTGAAGTATGAATTTAATATTCAGATATATGAAACCCCACTTCCCACGCATGGTAGTGGGGTTTATGGTTAAATTTTCCGGAACAGTAATGGATCTGCTGCTTCCGTGGATACTTGCATATATTATTGATGAAGTTGTGCCTGAGGCAGATATTGCGAGAGTTGTACAGTGGGGACTTGTCATGGTTGTCTGTGCATTTATTGCGGTACTCGGCAATGTGACAGCAAACAGAATGGCTTCATCAGTTGCGAGAGATTCAATGCGTGTTTTAAGAAATGATACATTTACGGCAATTATGAATCTTTCGTGCGGACAGGTTGACAACTTCTCTCAGAGCACACTTATATCACGAATGACAAGTGATACATATAATATTCATCAGATTATGAATTCTATGCAGAGAATGGGTGTGCGTGCACCGATTCTTCTTATTGGCGGGATTATTGTTACTATGACACTTGATCCGGTGCTCTCGGCAATACTTGCATCAACACTTCCATTTCTTGCAATAGTAGTCATATATGTTGCTAAAAAAGGCATTCCTCTTTATAACACGCATCAGAAGGCAAGTGATGTCATGATAGGCCGTGTGCGTGAAAGTATTACAGGAATACGAGTTATCAAGGCACTTTCAAAAGGTGATTATGAGCGTGAGAGATTTGAAAATATCAATCTGGATGTCGTTGAAAAGGAGAAAAAAGCGGGTATAGCAATGGCACTTACCAATCCGGTTATGAATTTTCTTCTTAATGTTGGCTGGGTAATGATTATATTTGTCGGGGCAGTCCGTGTAAATGCCGGACTTACAGCACCTGGTAAAATTATTGCATTTCTTACATATTTTACAATAATTCTTAATGCCATGCTCTCAGTAACACGTCTTTTCGTTATGTTTTCAAGAGCCGGTTCATCTGCCGAAAGAATAGAAGAAATATTACAAGCCCGGTCTGACATTAAGAATCAGGATGCTAATGATAATAAAAGCTGTGATGAGAGCCTTCCGTATATTGTTTTTGATAATGTGAGTTTCTCATATAATGGAAACGTTGATAACCTTTCTGATATTTCATTTTCACTGGAAAAAGGCCAGAAGCTTGGAATTATTGGTGCAACAGGCTCTGGAAAGACAACAATTATCAATCTTTTAATGAGATTTTATGATGTCTCATCAGGAAAGATATTCATTGATGGAAAAGATATTCGTGATTATGATGTGGGTGTTCTGCGTGAGAAATTCGGTGCTGTATTTCAGAATGACATTATATTTGAAGACAGTGTTTCGGAAAATATAAAACTTGGAAGAAATATAACTGACGAGAATATGAAAAAAGCAGCAAAAGCATCATGTATTGATTCACATATAAGCCAGATGGATGAAGGATACGATTCATTTCTTGCAATAAGAGGAAATAACCTTAGTGGTGGACAGAAACAGAGAATGTTAATTTCGCGTGCGATTGCGGGAAATCCTGAGATTCTTGTGCTCGATGATTCTTCAAGTGCACTGGATTACAAGACTGATGCAGCAATACGAAAAAATATTGATGAAATGGGAAAAAACACAACTACAATTATAGTTGCACAAAGAGTAAGTTCAGTGCTTGACTGTGATAAGATAATTGTTATAGATGAAGGCAGGATTGCAGCATGCGGAAATCATGATAAGCTTCTTAAAACATGTGCAATTTATGCAAGAATAAGCAGTCTTCAGAGCGGAATAACACAGTAAAGGAGAAAGTGTTATCATGGCAAAAACAGGTGCAGATATGTTCCGTATGGGACCAAAGATTGCAAAGGGAACAAGTGCGGAAGAGATATATAAAAACAGCAGAAGTATCAATAAAAAGGGTACTATTTTGAGACTGTCAAAATACCTTATGAGATATAAATATCTCATGGCAGCAGCGTTATTTTTATCAATTGCGGGTAATGTTTTTGCACTTATCGGACCAAAGCTTTCAGGTCAGGCGATTGATGCAATAACCGGTACCGGTCAGGTGGATTTTAAAAAAGTCACACATTACTGTATTCTGATGGCAATATTTTATATTGCATCTTCAGTAATGTCTTATATACTTTCTGTCCTTATGATACATATAACACAGAAATGTGTTTACCAGATGAGAAAAGATGTCTATGACAGCCTTATGAAACTTCCGGTATCATATTTTGATAAACATCAGACGGGTGAGATATTAAGCAGAATTTCTTATGATATAGATACAGTAAATACATCGCTTTCAACTGACCTTGTGCAGATACTCACGAGTGTTATAACGGTTGTCGGCTCGTTCTTTATGATGCTTTCGATATCTCCGATGCTGATACTTATATTTGTTGTAACAATACCTTTGTCATTTCTTATAACAAAGTTTATTACAGGGAAAACAAGACCATTGTTTCGGGAGCGTTCAGCAGCACTTGGACGTCTCAACGGATTTGTTGAAGAGATGATAGGCGGGCATAAGACAATAAAAGCATATCACAGGGAAGAAAATACTATTAACAAGTTCAAAGAAAATAATGATGATGCCGTAAAATGTTATTATGAGGCAGAGTATTTCGGAAGCATGACAGGTCCGTGTGTTAATTTTGTTAATAATCTTTCGCTTGCATGCATATCTGTCTTTGGTGCTGTATTATACATCGGAGCTAAGATTTCAATTGGTGATATTTCTTCGTTTGTACTTTATTCGAGAAAATTTTCAGGTCCTATCAATGAGGCAGCAAATGTACTGAACGAATTCCAGTCTGCAATTGCAGCGGCAGAAAGGGTGTTCAGGCTTATTGATGAACCGAAAGAGCCTGTAGATAAGCCTGATGCAGTCAGCCTTAGTAATGTAGAAGGAAAAGTTGATTTTGATAATGTAAGCTTTGGGTATGTAAGAGATAAGATGATACTTAAAGATATAAGTCTGTCAGCAAAACCCGGACAGGTAATAGCAATAGTAGGTGAAACAGGAGCCGGAAAGACAACAATAATTAATCTTCTTATGCGTTTTTATGATATTGCCAGCGGCAAGATAAGCATTGATGATAAAAACTACAGGGATTATAAAATGTCGGATTTAAGGAAATCTTTTGCAATGGTTTTACAGGATACATGGCTGTTTAACGGAACGGTGTACGAAAATATTGCATATGGTAATGAACATGCTACAAGGCAGCAGGTTATAGAAGCAGCTAAAGCAGCAAAGATTCACAGATATATTGAAAGTCTGCCTGATGGTTATGATACTGTGCTTACTGAAAATGCAACAAATATTTCAAAAGGACAGAAACAACTGCTTACGATTGCGAGAGCAATGCTTCTTGATTCGTCAATGCTCATACTTGATGAGGCGACGTCAAATGTTGATATAGTAACAGAGGCGGATATATCCGGTGCAATGGTCAAACTTATGAAAAATAAAACATGCTTTGTCATTGCACACAGACTGTCTACAATACAGAATGCAGACAGGATTCTTGTGGTAAAAGACGGCAATATTGTAGAGCAGGGAACACATCAGGAACTGCTTGATAAAAAACAGTTCTATTACAGTATGTATAATGCTCAGTTTTCGTGAAAAACAAGGGATTATACAGTAATTGACTACTTGTATTTTCAGATGGTAGAATATATAATTAATATTAAAACTAGAAAGAGACACAGCTGGAGCTGATGATGAAGCGGAGGTAATGGTATGCCGGAAAAGATTGTACTTGAACAGGATAAGAATATTAAAACAAAAGAAGTTGAGAGACCGGTGGATACTCCTGCGGATTTCACAAGCCCGGAGGTGCTTTATCAGGATTTAATCACAGAGATTAAAAAATATCATCCATCATCGAATTTATCTGATATTGAGAAAGCATATAAGGTCGCTTATAAGGCACATGAAGGACAGAAGAGAAAGTCGGGGGAGCCATATATAATTCATCCTCTTTGTGTTGCAATTATACTTGCAGAACTTGAGCTTGATAAGGAGTCGATTATAGCGGGTCTTCTGCATGATGTAGTTGAAGATACAGTTATGACAAGTGAAGATGTAGAAAAAGAATTCGGCTCTGAAGTTGCACTTCTTGTTGATGGTGTTACAAAGCTTACACAGCTCAACTATGAGCATGATAAAATAGAAGTCCAGGCAGAGAATCTTCGTAAGATGTTTCTTGCTATGGCAAAAGATATCCGTGTAATTATGATAAAGCTTGCCGATAGACTTCACAATATGAGAACAATGCAATACCAGTCACCGGCTAAGCAGATTGAAAAGTCAAGAGAGACTATGGAAATATACGCTCCTATTGCACACAGGCTCGGTATTTCAAAGATTAAGGTTGAACTTGACGACCTTTCAATGAAATATCTTATGCCTGATGTATACAACGATCTTGTTGAGCAGGTAAATCTCAACAGACCCGGCAGGGAAGCATTTATCAAGAGCATTATAAAAGAAGTCGGAATGCACATAAGCAATGCCGGAATTGAGGCAGAGATTGACGGAAGAGTAAAGCACTTCTTTTCTATTTACAGAAAGATGGTCAACCAGAATAAGACACTTGACCAGATTTATGATATTTTTGCAGTAAGAATCAAGGTTGACACAGTAAAGGACTGTTATGCCGCACTCGGTGTAATACATGAGATGTATAAGCCAATCCCGGGACGTTTCAAGGATTATATAGCAATGCCTAAGCCTAATATGTATCAGTCGCTTCATACAACATTGATTGCTTCTAACGGACAGCCGTTTGAGGTGCAGATTCGTACTTATGAGATGCACAGAACTGCTGAGTATGGTATTGCGGCACACTGGAAATATAAAGAAGGCAAGAGCGGTGCACCTTCCAATGAAGAGGCAAAGCTTAGCTGGCTTCGCCAGATGCTTGAATGGCAGACAGAGATGTCTGATAACAAAGAATTTCTTTCTTCTATTAAGAGTGATTTGAATCTTTTTTCAGATAATATATATTGTTTTACACCTACAGGTGATGTCAAGAATCTTCCGGCCGGTTCATGTCCTGTTGATTTTGCATACAGCATTCACAGTGCAGTCGGCAATAAGATGGTAGGTGCAAGAGTCAACGGCAAACTTGTAACCATAGATTATGAATTAAAGAGCGGTGACAGAGTTGAGATTATCACATCGCAGAATTCAAAAGGACCGAGCCGTGACTGGCTTAATATTGTCAAGAGCACGCAGGCAAGAAACAAGATTAATCAATGGTTTAAGCAGGAGTTAAAAGAAGATAATATTTTAAAGGGCAAGGAGCTTATAACTAATTACTGTAAGACAAAAGGCATTGTTCTTTCTGATATTATGAAACCTGAAAATCAGGAAAAGACACTTAACAAGTATGGCTTTAAAGACTGGAATTCACTTCTGGCATCTGTCGGACATGGCGGATTAAAGGAAGGTCAGGTTGTCAATAAGCTTGTTGAGGAAAATGAAAAACGCAAGAAAGCCGAAGTTACTGATAATGATGTACTGGAAGGCATTGTACAGCAGGAAGCAAAGAATAAAGATAAATATAAAAAAACACGTGGCGGTATAGTAGTCAAAGGCATACATGATGTAGCCGTAAGATTTTCAAAGTGCTGCAATCCGGTGCCGGGTGATGAGATTGTCGGATTTGTAACAAGAGGAAGAGGTGTTACAATACATCGTACAGACTGTGTAAATGTTATTAATTTCCCTGAAAATGAGAGAGAACGTCTCATTGAGGCTGAATGGGAGCAGGTTGATTCATCTGCTGATAAATACAGCACTGAGATTAATATTTTTGCAGCTAACAGAACCGGACTTATTGTAGATATATCAAGAATATTTACAGAAGCTAACATAGATGTTAAATTTATGAACAGCCGTGTTAATAAGAAAGGTATTGCAACAATTAATCTTGGATTTGACATACATGGAAAAGATGAGCTTAACAGGCTTGTAGAAAAGCTTAGAAATATCGAAGGCGTTACAGATATAGCAAGAACAGCAGGCTGATTAAGAACTGGAGAAATAATATGAATATAAAAATGGATTATACGGTAATACCGGGAGTTTCAACAAACTGTTATCTCCTGATAAACAAAGATACAGACGAAGCAGTTATAATTGACCCGGCTGGCAATGAGCCACAGATTAGTGCTTTGATTGAAAAAAACAAATGTCGTCCATGTGCAATACTTATAACTCATGGCCATTATGACCATATAGGTGCAGCAAGGCAGCTTGCCGTTAAATATGGAATAAAAGTGTACGCGGGTGAGCATGAAAAGGAACTTCTGGCAGATGCATACAAGAATCTTTCGGCTCATATGGGAGCTAAGATAACACTTGAGGCAGATGTCTGGATTAAAGATAAACAACATATTAATCCAGCCGGAATAGATATAGAAGTAATCCATACGCCGGGACATACATCAGGCGGTGTGTCATATTATGTTAAAGATGCATCTGTGCTTTTTTCAGGTGATACTTTGTTTGCTGAATCAGTTGGAAGGACAGATTTTGCAACGGGAAGTTTTTCAGATATTGTTTCAAGCATAAAAGATAAATTGTTTTTACTGCCTGATGATACAGTTGTATTTCCGGGGCATGGTGAGAGCACATCAATTGCCCATGAAAAGAAATATAATCCATATTGCCAGTAAAATATCTGTCTGGCTGCAATATAAAAAATTAATAACAGAAATGAGAAAAATATGATTTATGTAGATTTGCGGAATTCTGATTTTTATGATGATGCACAAGTGCTTATAAAGTCGTTTTATCCTAGAATGCAGACATCGCTCTTAAAAGACGACTCCCGGCTTACGGATGAGGATACGGTTATATATGCAGATACTTCAATGTGTGAAGGCGTTTCAAAGAAAGAGGCACATGACAGATTTAAGAAAAATCTGTATTTAAAGCTTCAGGGTGATACGGGAAAAAATCTTCCATGGGGATATCTTACAGGTGTAAGACCAAGTAAAATTGCATATTCAATGTTAGAAGCTGGTAATTCTGATGAGGAGATCATGTCAGAATTTGAAGAAAAGCATTTTGTGTCTCATGATAAAGCAGAACTTGCAATGCAGGTCGCAAAGACAGAGAAAAAGATTCTTGAAGACATTGATTATACAAATGGTTACAGTATTTACATAGGAATTCCGTTTTGCCCGACAACATGCCTGTATTGTTCATTTACATCGTATTCACTTGCAGCTAACAGGTCCAAAGTTGATTTGTATCTTGATGCACTTGTCAAAGAAATGAGATTTGTTGCGGACAGAATGAAAGGCAGACGTCTCGATACAGTATATTTTGGAGGCGGAACGCCGACCACGCTTGAACCTGAACAGCTTGACAGGCTGCTTAATGAGCTTGAAGCAGACTTTGACATGAGTACCGTAAAGGAGCTGACTGTAGAGGCGGGAAGACCTGACAGTGTGACGGTACAGAAGCTTGAAGTGTTAAAAAAACATGGTGTTGACAGGATTTCTATAAATCCGCAGACGATGAATGACAAGACTCTTGAAATTATTGGGAGAAGACATAGTGCCACGCAGGTTGAGGAAGCATTTAAACTTGCAAGAAGCGTTGGCTTTGATAATATTAATATGGATATTATTCTTGGACTTCCGGGTGAAGGAATTAATGAACTGCGGTATACACTTGACAAAATAAAAGAGTTAAAGCCGGAGAGTCTGACTGTTCATTCGCTTGCGATAAAGAGGGCAGCCGCACTCAATATATGGCGTGAAAAATATGAAGACCTGAAGTTTGAAAACAGTGATGAAACTGTGAGTCTTGCACAAAAGTATGCCGGTGATATCGGCTGTATGCCATATTATATGTATCGTCAGAAAAATATGGCAGGAAATCTTGAAAATGTAGGTTATTCTGTTCCTGGAAAAGAATGTATTTATAATATTCTTATTATGGAGGAAAAACAGACAATAATAGCCATGGGTGCAGGTGCATCAACAAAAGCTGTATTTGATGCGGATCAACCGAATCCGCGGATAGAGCGTGTCGAGAATGTAAAAGACCTGACAAGCTATATTTCAAGAATTGATGAAATGATTGAAAGAAAAAGATTATTTTTTGACAATAATATGTTATAATTAAATAACATGTTATAATAAATAATAATTATGTTATTTACAGGAGGAAAGTTAGTAATGGCTGAAGCAATGGTAGGCTTAAAAAGAACACATAGATGTACGGAGGTATCAGCTGCCAATGTAGGCGAGACTGTAACAGTTATGGGCTGGGTTCAGACAAGAAGAAATCTTGGCTCGCTTATATTTGTGGATTTGAGAGACAGAAGCGGCCTTTTGCAGATTGTATTTGATGAAAATTCAGTTGGAAAAGAAGGATTTGATAAAGCATATACACTTAGAAATGAATATGTTATAGCTGTAGTCGGAAAGGTTGAGAAGCGTTCAGGTGCAGTAAATGAAAATCTTAAAACAGGTGATATAGAAGTTGTTGCATCACAGCTCCGAATTCTTTCAGAATCAGAGACACCACCATTTCCAATCGAAGCTAATATCAATACGAAGGAAGATTTGAGATTAAAGTACAGATGTCTGGATTTAAGAAGACCGGATATCCAGTCAAATATTATTATGAGAAGCAAGGTTGCCACGCTTACAAGAGCATTCCTTGCCAATGAAGGATTCCTTGAGATAGAGACACCAATGCTTACAAAGAGTACACCGGAAGGAGCAAGAGATTATCTTGTACCTAGCCGTATTCATCCTGGTAAGTTCTATGCACTTCCGCAGTCACCACAGCTTTTTAAGCAGATGCTCATGTGTTCAGGTTATGACAGATATATGCAGATTGCAAGATGTTTCCGTGATGAGGATTTACGTGCAGACAGACAGCCTGAATTTACACAGATAGATATGGAGCTTTCTTTCGTTGATGTAGATGATGTTATTGATGTAAATGAAAGACTTCTTGCATATCTTTTTAAAGAGGTTCTTGGAGTTGAAGTTAAACTTCCAATCCAGAGAATGACATGGCAGGAGGCTATGGACAGATTCGGTTCAGATAAGCCTGATTTGAGATTTGGCATGGAACTCAAAAATGTTACAGATATAGTTAAGAACTGTGGATTTGGAGTATTTACAGGAGCTATTGAAAATGGCGGTTCAGTACGTGGTATTAATGTTAAGGGTCAGGGTGCAATGCCTCGTAAAAAGATTGATGCACTTGTTGATTTTGCAAAGGGTTATGGTGCAAAAGGACTTGCCTATATTGCTATTCATGAAGATGGAACAGTTAAATCATCATTTGCGAAGTTTATGACAGAAGAAGAAATGCAGTCACTTATCAAGGCAATGGATGGAGAAAATGGTGATTTACTTCTCTTTGCGGCAGATAAGAATAAGATTGTATGGAATGTTCTTGGTGCACTCAGAGTTGAACTTGCAGACCAGCTTGGACTTCTTGACAAGAATGAATTCAGATTCTTATGGGTAACAGAATTTCCTCAGTTTGAATGGTCTGATGAAGAGAACAGATTTGTGGCAATGCATCATCCGTTTACAATGCCTATGGATGAAGATCTTGATATGCTTGAGACTAACCCTGGTGCAGTACGTGCAAAGGCATATGATATTGTACTTAACGGTACAGAAATCGGTGGTGGTTCAGTAAGAATTCATCAGGCAGATGTACAGCAGAGAATGTTTAATGCACTTGGGTTTACAAATGAAGCGGCATATGAAAAGTTCGGATTCCTTCTTGATGCGTTTAAGTATGGTGTACCACCACACGCAGGTCTTGCATATGGTCTTGACAGACTTGTAATGATTATGGCAAAGAGAGACAGCATCCGTGATGTAATAGCATTTCCAAAGGTTAAAGATGCATCATGTCTTCTTACAAATGCACCTGATGTGGTTGATGAGAAACAGTTAAGGGAACTTTCAATAAATATAGATGTTGAAGAAGACGATAAATAAAAAGAGATACTAAAAGTGCTGTGTTGCTGTTGCAAAAGGAAAGAGCATTAGAAAGAGGTATACGTGTATGGGAGATTTTGAAGAAAAAAATCAGGAAAGCGAAAATTTAATAACAGACGTATCATCAGAAGAAACAGCTAATGAGAATTACAACAATGACATCGACGTGATTGACGCAGAGACCGCTGTTGAACAGTATGATGAGTCAGGTAATGATGTAAATGTTAGCGATGATGTTATATCTGAAGATGTTCAGTCAGATGAGTCTGAATCATCTCAATCTTCTGAACCAGAAGATAATATTGATGATGATATTTTGCAGGATGATTTAACAGAAGACAGTAGTAATGATTTAACTGTTGACAGTAACGATGTCATGCAGGATTTATTTGCAGAAAATGATTTGCAGTCTGAAGAAGATAATAAAACTTCTGGCGGCAGGAAAAAGAAGAGAAAAAACAAGAATAACAAAAAAGCAAAAACAGAAAGCAAAAAAACAGAAGATTTAATGAAAAATCTTGGAAAATTCAAGCTTTCGACTGGCTTTAAAAATGGAATATCCATAAAGTTTAAGCTTATTAGTGCATTTATAATTCCGGTACTTCTTATAGTGCTTCTTGGTGTGGTTTCGTATGAGACAGCAGCAAATGCCATAAAGTCAAGCTTCATGGAAACTTCAGTGTCAACGATACAGAAAACAGCAGATTATTATACTTTGATGTTTTCTAATATTAAGGCACTTGCAAATGATTTTGCTAATAATGCCGATGTTAGATCGTATTATTCAGGTTCGCTTGCATCAGACCCGCTTAATGAGAAAAATGTTTATGATAATCTCAATACTAATCTGTCATCTACAGCACTTGGAAATAAGGCTGTAAAGGCGGTATATGTAATTGGTAAAAACGGAAAGAATATTTTTACAAGTGCCACATCAATGAATCCTACTGGTGAGTATAACAGTGTTAAGGCAGCATCAGAGGGACAGACAATTGATAAAAATAAATCAGCATGGTTTACATCAAGAGATTACCTCGACCAAAAGGGTGCAAAAGATTATTCTGTAAGCTTTGGACGTCAGCTTTCCGGTAATTCAGGAAAGGGTGTAGGTTACATATTCTATGATTTAAAGTCGGATTATGTATCAGATACACTTAAAGATATTGATCTTGGTAAGAACAGCATGGTACTTCTTATTGCTCCGGATGGCGGTGAGATAGGTGCAACGGATAATGCAGACAGTAATGCAAAGTATATATCTGACAAAGAGTTTTATGAGACAGCTGTTAATGGTGAGGAAAAGAGCGGAAGCAAGTTTGTTAAATATAACGGGAAACGCCAGCTTTTCGTATATAGCGTGACAGATGACGGATTTATGGTATGTGCAATGATTCCTCAGAGTACAATTCTTGCACAGGCAAATACAATAAAATATGTTTCTGTAGGTGTTGTTATTGCATCAATTATAATTGCAATTATAATTGCCGGTTTCCTTTCTACAAATATTATCAAGGCAATCAAGCATATTATGGATAGGCTTGAAAAAGCTGCGGCTGGTGACCTTACAATAAATGTTGATGTTAAGGGGCATGATGAATTTGCAATACTCGGAAAGAGTACAAACGGCATGATTAGCAACGTAAAGAGTCTTATTGAACAGACAAAGAATATATCGGGCATGGTTGATAATTCCGTTGAAACCGTTGCACAGAATGCACAGCAGCTTCTTGATGATACACAAAAGATTACTGTTGCAATTCAGGAAATTGAACATGGTGTTGTCCAACAGGCAGAAGATTCTGAGGATTGTTTAAGACAGATGGATAATCTTTCAGATAAGATTAATCTTGTATCTGATAATTCAGACAAGATTGCACGCATTGCAGATGATACATCAAAAATCGTTGAAAGCGGAATGACATCAATACAGGAACTTAAAGGCAATGCGGAAAGTACAGTTCAGATAACAAATCAGGTTATCGAAGAAATTACAAAACTTAAAGATTCATCAAAGTCAATTGCACATATTATTGGTGCAATTAATGAAATTGCAGAGCAGACTAATCTTTTGTCTCTCAATGCTTCAATAGAAGCTGCAAGAGCCGGTGAAGCAGGAAGAGGCTTTGCTGTAGTTGCTGATGAAATCAGAAAGCTTGCAGAACAGTCTGTGGATTCTGTAAATGAAATCCGTAAGATTGTTGATGATATTAATGCAAAGACTAATGATACAGTTAATATTGCAAAGAAAGCAGAAGATGTTGTTGAAATCCAGGGCGAATCGCTTCAGAATGCTGAGCATGTATTTGACAAGATTCAGGAACAGTTTACAGAACTCATAAGTAATCTTGATGAAATTACAAACGGTATTGATACAATAGCGGATGCAAAGGCACAGACAATAGATGCAATTCAGAGTATTTCAGCTGTGTCACAGGAGACTGCTGCGGCATCAGAAGAGGTAACAGAAACAGCTAACCGTCAGCTTCAGCAGGTTGAAGCACTTAATGAGGCAGCACAGAATCTTAACCAGAATTCATCAGCTTTGGCAAATGCTATTGACTTGTTTAAGATTTGATTATATTATAATAGAATATACAAAAAATTAATAATTATACGGAGGTTGCACAATGTATTCATTTGATGAAGTTTTAAATTACGACCCTGAAGTAGCGAAAGCTATGGAGGACGAACTCACAAGACAGAGAACACACATTGAGCTTATTGCATCAGAAAACCTTGTAAGTAAGGCCGTTATGGCAGCTATGGGAAGCCCGCTTACGAATAAATATGCAGAGGGTTATCCGGGAAAACGTTACTATGGCGGATGCGAATATGTGGATGTTGTTGAAACTCTTGCCATTGAGAGAGCTAAAAAGCTCTTTGGCTGTGAGTATGCAAACGTTCAGCCACACTCAGGTGCACAGGCTAACCTTGCAGCATTCTTTGCAATGGTAGAGCCGGGCGACACAGTTATGGGTATGAGCCTTGACTGCGGCGGACATCTTTCACACGGTTCACCTGTTAATATTTCAGGTAAATATTTTCACATTGTTCCTTATGGTGTAACTTCTGAAGGTTTTATAGATTATGATGAAGTGTTAAGAATTGCAAAAGAATGTAAGCCTAAGATGATTATTGCAGGTGCAAGTGCATATGCAAGAACAATCGATTTCAAGAAGTTCAGAGAAATCTGTGATGAAGTTGGTGCTTATCTTATGGTTGATATGGCTCATATCGCAGGTCTTGTTGCAGGTGGTATGCATCCAAGCCCGATTCCTTATGCTGATGTTGTTACAACAACAACACATAAGACACTTCGCGGACCAAGAGGCGGTATGATTTTAAGTTCAGCTGAAAACGCAGATAAGTTCAAGTTCAATAAGTCAGTATTCCCTGGTATACAGGGTGGTCCTCTTATGCATGTAATTGCTGGTAAGGCTGTATGCTTAAAAGAAGCATTAGATCCAAGTTTCAAGGTATATGCAAAGAATATTGTTGATAATGCAGATGCACTTTGCAAAGGTCTTATGAACAGAGGTTTTGATATTGTTTCAGGAGGAACAGACAATCACCTTATGCTTGTAAATCTTATTAATAAGGGTGTTACAGGTAAGGAAGTTGAGAAGCTTCTTGATGCTGCAAACATCACATGTAACAAGAATACAATTCCTAACGATCCTGCATCACCTTTCGTTACAAGCGGTATCCGTCTTGGTACAGCAGCAGTAACAACAAGAGGATTCAATACAGAAGATATGGACGTTGTTGCAGAAGCAATTGCTCTTCTTGTTGATGATGTTGAAAAGAATCAGGCAAAGGCTATGGAACTTGTTAAGGGACTTACAGACAAGTATCCTCTTTATGAATAATTCAATTTCATGAATAATTAAATAAAAAATTGTATAACACATACATAACTACAAGCCGCAGGACAGATAATGTTTTGCGGCTTGTTGTTATATAATTTACGCGTGTAACGAGCCAAAGTCCGTGCTTGCACGAGACCTTGGCGACTGCCGCGATAACTTGAGAAACTCGCGGAGCGTGTTTCTCATAGTTATGGCTTTGTGTTGCTCATTGTAAAGATTGGGGGGTGTATTAATTTAACTGAAAAATAGAAAGAATAAAATAAAAAAGGGGCTGGTGGCTTTACGATTTTCAATCGTTAAAGCCACCAGCTCTTTTTTGCTATGTACAAAATGAATTTTTGTTATTTTACTTTGTGTTGTTGTTTTTCTTAACTTCTTCCTGCTTCATAGCACGAACCTTTAATGAAAGACCGAAAAGATTAATAAATCCTTCTGCGTCATGGTGGTCATAGAGGTCACCTGTCTTGAATGAAGCGATTGATTCGTTGTAGAGTGAATATGGAGAAGTTGTACCTGCTTTGATGATATTGCCCTTGTAAAGCTTGAATTTAACTTCACCTGTTACATATTCCTGAGTTTTATCAACGAAAGCCTGAACAGCTTCACGCAGAGGTGTGAACCATTTTCCTTCGTATACAATCTGTGCAAATTTATTGCCCATATCAAGCTTTAACGCTGTTGTATCTCTATCGAGAATTAATTCTTCAAGCTGCTGATGTGCTTCGTAGAGAATTGTTCCGCCGGGAGTTTCATAAACGCCACGTGATTTCATGCCTACAACACGATTTTCTACGATATCGATAATGCCGATGCCATGTTTTGCACCGAGTCTGTTAAGTTCACGGATAATATCAGATACTTTCATCTGTTTGCCGTTGACTGATGTAGGAACACCTTTTTCAAATGTCATTGTTACATATTCAGCTTCATCAGGTGCATCTTCAGGACGATTGCCAAGAACAAGAAGATGTTTGTAATTAGGCTCGTTAGCTGGATCTTCAAGTTCAAGACCTTCATGGCTGATATGCCATAAGTTACGGTCACGGCTATAGCTTGTATCTACAGAGAATGGAAGATGTATGCCGTGCTGTCTGCAATATTCAATCTCGGCTTCACGGGAATCAAGACCCCATTTATCATTTCTCCAAGGAGCAATAATCTTAATATCAGGAGCAAGTGCTTTGATTGCAAGTTCAAAACGAATCTGGTCATTACCTTTACCTGTAGCACCGTGGCAGATAGCAACAGCTCCTTCTTTACGTGCAATTTCAACAAGCTTCTTAGCAATAAGAGGTCTTGCCATTGATGTACCAAGAAGATATTTGTTCTCATATACAGCATGTGCCTTTACACAAGGAACAATATATTCGTCACAGAACTCATCTGTAATATCTTCAATATATAACTTAGAAGCACCACATGAAATAGCACGTTCTTCAAGTCCATCAAGTTCTTCGCCCTGTCCGCAGTCTGCACATACGCAGATAACATCGTAATCGAAATTCTCCTTTAACCATGGGATAATAGCAGTAGTATCAAGACCGCCGGAATAAGCTAAAACAACTTTTTCTTTCATAAATAAATCCTCCTTATTATTGCGGGGAAAATAATGCCGCATTTATAAATATACGACAGAAATCTGTTCTCCTCGTGTTGTGAATCTCATGTGTTTTATAATAATCCAATCATAATAAAAAAGCAATAGGCAAAATTATTTTTATGCAGAAAAATGTGAATAAAATACATAATTCATGCATAAATATAAAAAATATGCAAATAAGACTTTACATAAGAAAAAAAGTTGCTATAATAAAAAACATACACAAAATGCATGCAGATGCGATTGGAGGAAGTATATGATAAAAGTAGGAATTATCGGAGCGACAGGATATGCCGGAAATGAGATTGTAAGATTATTGCTTGGACATAAGGATGTAAAGATTGTATGGTTTGGTTCGAGAAGTTATATCGACCAGAAGTATGCAGATGTATACAGAAATATGTTTCAGCTTGTAGATGATGTCTGCATGGATGATAATATGGAAGAACTTGCCAATCAGGTTGATGTAATATTTACAGCAACTCCACAGGGATTATGTGCATCACTTGTTAATGATGACATATTAAATAAGGTAAAGATAATTGACTTGAGTGCTGATTTCAGACTTAAAGATGTAAATATTTATGAAAAATGGTATAAAATCGAGCATAAAGCTCCTCAGTACATAGATGAAGCGGTTTATGGACTCTGTGAGATTAACAGGGACAAGATTACAAAGGATACAAGAATAGTTGCTAACCCTGGATGTTATACAACTACTTCAATCCTTACACTTTATCCTATGGTAAAGGAAGGACTTATTGACCCTGATACAATTATAATTGATGCAAAGAGTGGAACTTCAGGTGCGGGAAGAGGTGCAAAGGTTGCCAATCTTTTCTGTGAAGTAAACGAGAGCATGAAAGCATATGGCGTCGGAACACACAGACATACACCTGAGATTGAAGAACAGCTCGGATATGCATGCGGAAGAGATGATTTAAAGCTTATATTTACACCGCATCTCGTTCCTATGAACAGAGGAATTCTTGTAACAGCATATGCAAATCTTAAAAAAGATGTAACAGATGATGATGTAAAGGCTGTATACGATAAATATTATAAAGATGAGTATTTTGTGAGAGTTCTGGATAAAGGTGTATGTCCTGAGACACGATGGGTTGAGGGAAGCAATTTTGTCGATATAGGATATAAGGTAGAGCCTAGAACACACAGACTCATTATGATGGGTGCTTTGGATAACCTTGTTAAAGGTGCTGCAGGTCAGGCGGTACAGAATATGAATCTTTTATTCGGACTTCCTGAAAATGAAGGACTGCAGCTTGCACCGATGTTCCCATAATAGTAGATATTTTGTGGGATTAACCGGACAGCAACGAAAAATAAATCACACAATATAAATACACCGTAATAAATTCAGCGTGAGGAGATTAATCAATATGGAAATTATACAGGGTGGCGTTACAGCCGCAAAAGGATTTAAGGCGGCAGGTATGAATGCCGGAATCAAAAACAAGACAAAAAAAGACATGGCGATGATTTTTTCTGAAAAACCATGTGTTACAGCAGGTACATTTACAACCAATAAAGTATTTGCAGCTCCTGTAAAGTGGGATAAAAATATTGTATATAACAGTGAATATTCACAGGCTGTTGTTATTAACAGTGGTGTTGCCAATGCCTGCACAGGCGAGGAGGGCGACAATGCATGCCTTAGGGAAGCACAGGCAGTATCTAAGGCACTTGGGATTCCTGAAAATTCTGTGCTTGTTGCATCAACAGGTGTAATCGGAATGCAGCTTCCTATGGATACAATGGTAGCGGGAATCAATGCACTTCCATCAATGCTTGCTGATACACAGGAAGCGGGAACACAGGCTGCAGAGGCAATTATGACAACCGATACAAGATCTAAGCAGGTTGCCGTGACAGTTGACATAAAAGGAAAGAAAGTTACAGTAGGCGGCATGTGCAAGGGTGCGGGAATGATTCATCCTAATATGGCAACAATGCTTTGTTTTATCACAAGTGATGCAAATATCGAAAAGAGTGCACTTCAGAAGATGACAAGTGCAATAGTAGATGATTCATTTAACATGATTTCCGTTGATGGCGATACATCAACTAATGATACTGTTCTTGTAATGGCAAACGGAATGGCAGAAAATGAATGTATAAAGGAAAATACACCTGAGTACGATGAATATTTTAAAGCACTTTCATATATACTTACAGAGCTTTCAAAGATGATAGCAGGAGACGGTGAAGGTTGTACCTGTCTTTTTGAAGTAAAAGTAATTAATGCAAAAGAAAGACAACAGGCAAGAACACTTGCAAAATCAATTGTTACCTCAAGTCTGACAAAGGCAGCTATTTTTGGACATGATGCCAACTGGGGCAGAATTCTTTGTGCAATGGGATATTCCGGAGCAGATTTTGAACCTGAAAAAGTTGATATTTACTTTGAGAGCAGTGCCGGAAAGTTAAAGATAGTTGAAAATGGCAAGGCAACTGATTATAGTGAAGAAGAGGCAACAAAGATTCTTTCACAGAATCCTGTAACGGCTATAGCTGATGTAAAGCAGGGTGATGTCAACGCAACGGCATGGGGCTGTGACCTTACATTTGATTATGTAAAAATTAATGCAGACTACCGTTCATAATTAAAATAAGAAAGAATTTTAAGGAGAAATTATTGACATGGAAATGAATGAAGAATTAAAAAAAGCACAGATTCTCGTTGAGGCATTGCCTTATATACAGAAATTCAACAGAAAAATAATCGTTGTAAAATATGGCGGAAGTGCCATGGTTGACGAGGAATTAAAGAAAAAAGTAATTCAGGATGTTGTGTTGTTAAAGCTGGTAGGATTTAAGCCTATTATCGTTCACGGCGGCGGAAAGGAAATCAGTAAGTGGGTATCAAAGACAGGTGGAAATCCTCAGTTTATCAATGGCCTACGTGTTACTGATGAACCTACAATGGAAATTGCTGAAATGGTATTAAATAAGGTAAATAAGAGTCTTGTTGCACTTATAGAAGAACTTGGTGTCAAAGCGTGTGGTATCAGCGGTAAGGATGGCGGCATGTTAAAGGTTGAAAAGAAGCTTTCAGGTGGCGAAGATATAGGTTATGTAGGTGAAGTAAAAGATGTAGATACTACAATTATAACTTCACTTTTAAAAGATGATTTTATACCTGTAATCTGTCCTATAGGATATGATGATACATTTCACTCATATAATATCAATGCTGATGATGCGGCATGTGCAATTGCAAGAGCTGTCAATGCTGAAAAACTTGCATTTCTTACTGATATTGAGGGTGTATACAGGGATTATGAAGATAAGTCGTCTCTTATTTCTGAACTTACAACTGATGAGGCAAGAGAACTTCTTGCTGGCGGAACAATTGGAGGTGGTATGCTTCCTAAGTTAAATAACTGTATAGATGCGATAGAGCATGGCGTTTCAAGAGTTCATATTCTTGACGGACGTATTCCGCATTGTCTTCTTCTTGAAATATTTACTAATAAGGGTGTTGGTACAGCTATTCTTAGTAAAGAAGCAGAGAAATTTTTTAATACAAATATCTAGTTAAGGGAGAAAAATGATGGATACAAAGACAATTATTGAAACAGCTGAAGAAAAGCTTATTCATACATATAACCGTTACCAGATTGTACTTGACAAAGGTGATGGAGTAAGACTTTATGATACAGATGGAAAAGAATATCTTGATTTTGGTGCCGGAATTGCGGTATTTGCATTGGGATATAATAATAAAGAATACAATGATGCAGTAAAAGCTCAGGTTGACAAGCTCATCCACACATCAAATTATTTTTACAATGAGCCTGCAGTAAAGGCGGCCCAGGCTGTAACAAAGGCTTCCGGCATGGACAGAGTGTTTTTTACGAACAGCGGTACGGAAGCTGTTGAGGGAGCTATAAAACTTGCCAAAAAATATGCATATTTAAAGGATGGCTCAACAGACCATGAAATTATTGCAATGGAACATTCATTCCATGGAAGAAGCATGGGGGCTCTTGCTGTAACAGGCAACCGTCATTATCAGGAAGCATTTGGTCCTATGATTCCGGGAATAAAGTTTGCAAAATACAATGATCTTGAAAGTGTCAAGTCACTTGTGAATGATAAGACATGTGCCATTATCTTCGAGACAGTTCAGGGAGAGGGCGGCGTATATCCTGCCAAAAAAGAATTTATCGAAGGTGTAAGAAAACTCTGCGATGAGAAAGGAATTCTTCTTATTCTTGATGAAATCCAGTGTGGCATGGGACGTACAGGTTCTATGTTTGCATATCAGCAGTATGGTGTGAAGCCGGATATTGTTACAGTTGCAAAGGCACTTGGCTGTGGCGTTCCTATTGGTGCATTTCTTGCAAAAGAAAATGTTGCAAAAGCACTTGTTCCTGGAGACCATGGTACTACATATGGTGGCAATCCGCTTGCATGTGCGGCATCAGCAAAGGTATTTGAATTATTTGAAAAACTCAATGTACTTGAAAATGTACAAAAAGTTGGTGCATATATGGCTAAAAAATTAGAGCAGATTGTTCAGGATTATGATATAGTAATTGAGCACAGGGGCGTAGGTCTTATTCAGGGAATTGAGTTGTCATTAAATCCTAAGGATGTGATTTGCAATGCACTTGATAATGGTCTTATTCTGTTCTCAGCTGGCACAAATGTTATAAGATTTGTACCACCTCTTGTAATAACAGAAAAAGATGTTGATGAGATGATAGTTAAATTAAGAAAAGCCCTTGATGAAACAAGGAGTTAATTATTATATGAAGCAGTTAAAGAGAGCAGCGGCGGTTTTTCTTGCAGTTTGTCTGATTTTTTCGCTTGCTGCGTGTGGTGGCGTCAATATTGATAAAACGGCAAAAAATCTTCACATTGAGCAGGCAGAGAATATAAGAGTATGGTATTGTGATGACAGATATACAGATTATCTGAAATTTGTTGCGGATAGATTTCATTCTGCAAACGAACTTGTTACAATTGAACCGGTTTTGGTTGATTCTGATAACTATCTTGAGAATATATATGAAGAGAGTGTACGAAACGATAACGTGGCAGATGTATATCTTATGCTTACAGATGAGCTTGAAAAAGCAAGCATGATGGGACTTACAGTTGAGAACAGTACATATTCTGATTTATATACACAAAAAAATTATGGAAACAGTGCAATTGAAGCAGCATCATATAAAGGTAAACTTTATGGGTATCCTGTCACATTTGATGTTCCTTTTCTTGTATACAATAAAACTGCTGCATCTTCTGTAGAAACATTTTCACAGCTTATAGATTATTGTCATAATTATACAGTTAATGATGATAATCAGAATATTGAGCAGCTCGTATCATGGGATGTCTCAGACATGCTTGTTAATTACGGACTTGTGTGTGGTTCGGTTACAATAGGTGGAGAAAGCGGAGATGATAATACAAAGCTCAGTGCTGATAAAGATTTACTTAAAAAATCGCTGACTGAATTTGTAAAATTAAGAAACGAATTTGGTATTGTGCGTGCCGAGACAACGCTTGATTCATGTGCTGATTTATTTGCACAGGGAAAACTTGCATATACAATTACAGATGTTTCGCATATTAATACAATTGCTGAGTCAGGAATTTCATATGGCGTATGTAGTATTCCGGCACTTTCAGATGATATGCAGATTGAAAATATTTCCGAAAATTTATGTGCATTTGTTAATCCGTATTCATCCGATGTCCAGACTGCAAAGGCAGTTGCCAACGCTTTGAGCTATGATTATGCTGCTGCTGTAAACAGCACAACAGGGCTTCTAAGTTCAAGAACTATAAGCATTAACAGCAAAGAATATAAGGACACATATGGTAAAATATATGAAATATATTCAACGGCTGATGTCAAAGCAAAATTTATGGGAGCTGCATATTTTTATACAAAATTTGATATAATGCTTCATCAGGTATGGGATGGAACTGATATAGAAACATCAGTAAATTCATTTTTATCTGAATTAAAAGTCCAATAAAAATAAAGAATAAAAAACCTGTTATGAGTACATAATTAAGTATTAGATTGAAAATAATAGTAAATTTAATTCTTAGGAGGTACTGATGGCAGGTTTTTTGATTGCAATTTTATCGGGTGCATTAATGAGTATCCAGGGAGTGTTTAATACGGGAGTTACAAAGAGCAGCAGTATATGGGTAGCAGCTGGATTCGTGCAGATTACAGCATTTCTTACATGTGCTGTGATGTGGATTGTTGACGGAAGACCGCAGATAATGGGTCTGTTTAATGTGTCGCCGAAGATATCGCTTCTGGGCGGTGTTATTGGTGCATTTATAACATATACGGTTGTAAAGGCTATGTCTGACCTTGGAGTTGCAAAAGCTGAGATTACTATTGTTATTAGTCAGATTGCGGTTGCCTACATTATTGAATTGTTAGGGCTTTTTGGAAGTGAGAAAAAAGATTTTTCATGGATAAAGCTGTTAGGCATTGCGGTTGCAGTTACAGGTGTAGTAATATTTAGTATGTGTGGTAATTCAAAAGAGTAAAATCATATGTAAATCAAAATATACAATAATTTAAATTTATATTAGTAAAGGAGAGTACATGGAAGATTTATTTAAAATATGCGGAATTGTTAATTTGAAAAAAGGTGAGGGACGTACTATCAAAGCCGGCGGAATGTGGGTATATGATAATGAGATAGAAAGCATCATGGGAGATGCTCCTGATGGAACACTTGTTGAAGTGCATGATTTTGACGGATATTTTATGGGAATAGGTTTTATTAACAGAAGGTCAAAGCTTACAGTCAGGATGATGAGCAGACATCAGCATGTTATTGATGAGGATTTTATTGAGCAGAGAGTGCGTGACTGTGTTGAGTATAGAAAACATACAGTTGATATGTCTTCATGCCGTCTTGTATTTGGTGAGGCTGATTTCCTTCCGGGAATTGTTATTGACAAGTTTTCGGATGTTCTTGTAGTAGAGTCTCTTGCGTTGGGAATAGACAGATTCAAGCCAATGATAGTTGATAAACTTAAAAAAGTTCTTGCTGAAAATGGTATGAATATACGTGGTGTGTATGAAAGAAGTGATGCCAAGGTACGTCTGAATGAAGGACTTGAGCGTTTCAAAGGATTTATTGGCGAAGAGTTTGATACAAAAGTTATGATAGAGGAAAATGGCGTAAAGTATTACGTTGATGTTCAGGATGGGCAAAAGACAGGATTTTTCCTTGACCAGAAGTACAATCGAAAAGCAATATGGAAGATTTGTCCGGATGCAAAAGTATTAGACTGTTTTACACATACAGGCTCATTTGCTTTAAATGCCGGAATGGCAGGGGCAGCCAGTGTACTTGGAGTTGATGCATCAGAACTTGGGGTTGAACAGGCACGCGAAAATGCGAAGCTTAACGGACTTGAGGACAGAGTTTCATTTGTGTGCCGTGATGTGTTTGAACTTCTGCCTGAACTTGAAAAGAAGGGCGAAAAGTTTGACTTTGTAATTCTTGACCCGCCTGCTTTCACAAAGTCACGCAGTTCAATCAAAAATGCCGTAAAAGGCTACAGGGAGATTAACCTTCGTGCGATGAAGCTTGTTAAAGACGGCGGCTACCTTGCTACATGTTCATGCTCACATTTTATGGATACAGAACTTTTTACAAAGACAATCGGCGAGGCGGCAAGAAATGTACATAAACGTCTGCGTCAGATTGAATTCCGCACACAGGCACCTGACCATCCTGTACTCTGGGCGTCAGATTCTTCACTTTATTTGAAGTTTTACATCTTCCAGGTTGTGGACGAACGTTAGGCGTTTGGCAGGAAAATAGGAAGTCAGCATCAATAAATATAAAACAAGCAGCTGTGGGAGTGGCTGGATTTATGCTCACATGCTGCTTGTTTTAAGATTATATTTGAAAATTTCTTAAAAGCAAAGATTATATCTTATGCTATTTCTTTTTTCATTGCCTTGTAGCCAATTAATACTGTCCACACATACGCACAGGTTTTTGGAATCATCAGCATACCAATCATCGGAATTACATCAGCCCACAGTACAACCGGAATATTTCGATAGATTCCCCAGGAAAGCGGAGCGAATGCACCGAGCCAGGCATTCTGAGGCATCATACACAAAACAATTCTTAATCCTGCAAGATCATAAATAGCTGCTGTAGTTGCTTTATAGCCTTTAATCTGATAACACTCACGCCATATATGATAGAGTACGACGTAAAAAATAGTCATAGTGATAGAGGTAATCCACTTCCTAAAAGCTCAGCCTGTTTTTACTGTAACATACTGCAAGGTAACTAACTATGATGTGCTTTTTTATTATTTGCCAGTCTTAATTTTAATTTCCTCGACTTTTGTAATAGGGTTTACAGTCGGAATTCTGTATAAAGTCTCATTATCCTCATAATACTGGAAAAATGTATACTGTGAAGTGCAGTTTATTGTTGAAACATTGCCCGCAGCAATATATTCAATCTGTGTTCCATCGGCATTCATGCGGTAAAGACCTGTGTTAGTGCCTTCAACCTGAAAGAAAATTTTGTTGCCGTAGCGGTTGTAATTGATGACTTTTCCACCATCCGCAGGACTGTAAAGCTGTTCAAGTGTCTTATTTGATGTATTAAGACGCATGAGGGCGTATCCCTTGTCAAGGTCAATATAATAAATATAATTATCAGCAGCATCTACAAGATATGCATTTACATTAAAATATGCACTTACATTTCCGGTTGATGCATCAAGCGTACTTATATAATTCTTGTTATATGTATCTGCAAAATAGAATTTGCCATTGTATACGCTTGCCAGATTATATACTTTTGAGGAAAATTTTTTATCATCTTTTCCGTCTATTCCGGCTTTGTATACATACATTCCTTCGTTTGCATTGTAATATTGATAGAAAATGTCATTGCCGTAAAGGGTGGCAATACCGGATTTTGTAGTTGTAATTGTATCCGCATTCTGTCCGTCAAGGTCTGTACGATAAACACCAAACATCTGACCTGTAAAAGAATTTTCTTTTGCTGAAGAAAGATTATTTCTTACATAATAAATGTAATTGCCACAGACGTTGATATAGTATACTGAATCTGTGTTTAAGGCTCTGGCATTTGAACAGTCAGAATTCATAACATAAAGGTGTCCGTCATCATATGGATTTGCAAAATAAATTTTGCCGTCATATTCGCAAAAGCGTCCTTTATTGTTGAGGTTTCCGGCAGTATTTCCAACGGCAGTTTTGGAGTTGTACTTAAATCTTGTTGAAAAATAAGAAAAAGTCAGCCCTCCTGCAAGTGCAATGACAGCAACAATACTGACAATGATTGTTATTATTTTTTTCATGCTAATCTCCAATCGTGCTTGTTATTCAACCTATAATATAGTAAAATAACATAAAATGCTTGTATATGCAATGGACTATTGGATATATGGATTGGAGAAAGTAATGTTGGATTTAGGCGAGATAAGAGATAAGATTGATGGGATTGACAGACAGCTCGTAGATTTGTTTGAAGAACGCATGCAGCTTTGTACAGATGTTGCAAAATATAAAATTGAGACAGGCAAGAAAGTGCTTGATACAGACAGGGAAAAAGCAAAGATAGAGGCTGTCAGTAAGATGGTGAAAGATCCTGAGAATGTGCATGCCATAGATGATTTGTTTTCGCAGATTATGGCTAATTCAAGAAAGATGCAATACAGACTCTTAGAAGAGACTACACAGACATTAAGAGAGCCATATGAAGCAATTGATGAGATAGATAAAAAGAACTGTCGTGTTGTATATCAGGGAGTTCCGGGTGCATACAGTTATATTGCAATGAGAAGATTTTTTGGAAAAGACGTTAATAACTTTGCTGTGCCTACATGGCGTGATGCAATGGAAGCAGTAAAAAACGGTGAAGCGGATTATGCTGTCCTTCCAATAGAAAATACGACGGCTGGCTGTGTCGCAGATGTTTATGACCTTATTCAGGAATATGATAATTATATAATAGCAGAGACATTTGTAAAAGTTGAGCACGCACTTTTGGGACTTGAAGGAACAGACATTGATAAAGTGACAACAGTCTATTCTCATCCACAGGGATTTATGCAGTGTGAGAAGTTTCTTTCAAGGCATAAGGACTGGCAGCAGATAAGCCAGGCAAATACAGCCGGAAGTGCAAAGAAAGTGCTTGAAGAAAATGATAAGACACACGTTGCAATAGCAAGTGAAGAAGCAGCTGAAGTTTATAATCTTTCAGTTCTTGCCAAAAAGATTAATGACCTTGATAACAATACAACACGTTTCGTTATAGTTACAAATACAAGAAAATTTGTAAAAAATGCAAAGAAGATGAGTATTGTATTTGAGACAGCTAACGAACCCGGAACCCTTTATAACCTTTTAAGCCATATTATATATAATGGACTTAATATGAATAAGATTGAGTCAAGACCAATAGAAGGCAGACCTTGGGAATACAGATTTTTCATAGATTTTGAGGGGAATATTGATGACCCGGCTGTTATGAATGCACTTCGTGGAATACAGGAAGAAGCTAAAGCGATAAAACTTCTTGGAAATTATTAATCTTTTATGTGAACAATTTATTTAAAAAATTATTAATTTAAGCTGTTGCATTTTTAAAATAAATAGTGTATGGTAAATATATAAGCTGTGTGACTGGCGGAAATGTATGTTTTTACATACAGTGAGATTACTCACAGGGAACATAGCAGTTTTTAAATGCCGACCGCCTGGGCGACCTTTTTAATCAGGTTGTCCGGGTGAGCCGGCATTTTTGCGTGTGGAAAAGGTTACAAAATAAAACTTAGAAGAGGTACTGTTTATGGAAATGCAATTATTAGAAAATGAATTATCAGGATGTGCTTATCCGGGAAGAGGAATTGTAATCGGAAAGTCAGAAGACGGCACAAAGGCTGTAACGGCTTATTTCATTATGGGTAGAAGTGCTAACAGCCGCAACAGAGTATTTGTCGAGGATGGAGAAGGAATCCGTACACAGGCATTTGATGAGAGCAAGCTTGAAGATCCAAGCCTTATCATCTATGCACCTGTAAGAGTCCTTAACAACAGTACAATCGTTACAAACGGCGACCAGACAGATACAATTTATGATTTGATGAAAGCCGGAAAGACATTTGAACAGTCTTTAAGAACAAGAAAATTTGAGCCTGATGAACCGAATTTTACACCTAGAATTTCAGGAATACTTAATTTTGAAAATGGTGAATTTGATTATGCAATGTCAATTTTAAAGAGCAATAACGGCAATGGTGCAGCATGTAACAGATACACATTTTCATATGAGACACCACTTGCAGGTGAAGGACGTTTTATTCATACATATATGGGTGATGGCTCACCACTCCCAAGCTTCGAGGGAGAACCTGCATGGGTAAAGATTTCAGGTGATATTGATTCATTTACAGATATGCTCTGGAATAACTTAAATGAGGATAACAAAGTTTCATTATTTGTTCGTTTTATTGATATTAAGACTGGAAAATATGAGACAAGAATTATCAATAAGAATAAGTAATTTAAGGTTAAGAAACAGCAATACTATTTACGATGTATGTTTATCTACAGAAAGGATATAAAATGAACGAATTTCAGTTAAAATATGGATGCAATCCTAATCAGAAACCTTCAAGAATATTTATGGCAGACGGAAGTGAACTTCCGGTTGAAATCCTAAATGGCAGACCGGGATATATTAATTTCCTTGATGCATTTAATGGTTATCAGCTTGTAAAAGAGTTAAAAGAAGCGACAGGACTTCCGGCTGCAACCTCTTTTAAGCATGTATCTCCTGCAGGTGCAGCAGTTGGTCTTCCACTCACAGATGTTTTAAAGAAAATATACTGGGTAGATGAGTCAATTGGAGAACTTTCTCCACTTGCATGTGCGTATGCAAGAGCAAGAGGTGCTGACAGAATGTCATCATTTGGTGATTTTATTTCACTTTCAGATGTTTGTGATGTTGCAACTGCAAAGCTTATCCAGCATGAAGTATCAGATGGTATCATTGCACCGGGATATGAAGATGAGGCACTTGAAATCTTAAAATCAAAGAAAAAAGGCAATTATAACATCATTAAAATAGACCCTTCATATAAGCCTGAACCAATTGAAAGAAAACAGGTTTATGGTGTTACATTTGAACAGGGACGCAACGAGTTTGTAATTAATGAAGAACTTCTTGGCAATGTAGTTACAGAAAATAAAGAGATTTCTCAGCAGGCAAAGATTGATTTGATTATTGCATTAATTACATTAAAGTATACACAGTCAAATTCCGTATGTTACGCAAAGGGCGGACAGGCAATCGGAATCGGTGCAGGACAGCAGTCAAGAATCCACTGTACAAGACTTGCAGGTTCAAAGGCAGATAACTGGTTTTTACGCCAGAATCCAAAGGTATTAAATCTTCCGTTTAAAGAAAATATCGGTCGTGCTGACAGAGATAATGCAATTGATTTATATATCGGTGAGGATTACATGGATGTTCTTGCTGATGGTGAATGGGAAAGAGTATTTACTGAAAAGCCGGAAGTATTTACAAAGGAAGAAAAGAGAGCATGGCTTGATAAAAATACAGATGTTGCACTTGGCTCAGATGCATTCTTCCCATTTGGTGACAATATTGAGAGAGCATACAAGAGCGGTGTTAAATATATTGCACAGCCGGGTGGTTCAATCCGTGATGACAATGTAATTGAGACATGTAACAAGAGAAATATTGCAATGTGCTTTACAGGAATGAGATTATTCCATCACTAATTTGCAGGCAGATTTTTAACTGGTATAAAAAAGAAAATCCTGAAGAACTTCATATGCTGCTTTTGTGGCTGAAAGTCTTCGGGATTTTTGTATTTATGCAGATATCAGGTCATGGTTGATTTATGAATATAGCTGTTATATGTTATTTTTATATTCTTTAATTTTTGTAAGAATTTCTTCGGGAACAAAAAGGTGTCCGCGTCCGGTACCAAGTTCAATATCGGGTTTGTTTGCACCATGATAATCTGAACCGCCGCTTATTAAAAGATTTCGTTCTTTGGCGATATGTTTCATTTCAAGCTCATCACCCATTGTATAGGTTGAATAAACGGCTTCAAGTCCGGCAATTCCATGTTCACACAGATAATCCATCAGCTTGTTCATTTGATCATTTCCCATATGATACAGGACAGGGTGTGCAAGAACAGGTACGCCGCCGACTGACTTTATCATTTTGATAGCTTTTTCGGGAAGCATCTTCTCGCGAGGGACATAACATGGCTTTGAGTCCCCAAGATACCGGTCAAATACCTCATTGCGGCTTTTTACATAACCTTTTCTTACAAGGTAGTCGGCAAAATTAGCTCTTGTTATAACAGCACCTTCATACATCTTTTTCATTTCATCATAAGATACAGGAATTCCTATTTCACAGAATCTGGCAGCAATTTTCTCATTACGTTTTTCACGGCTTTGTTTTAAAGATTCTAATTCTTTTTTGAAATTTTTGTCAGTATAATCTATATATAGACCAACTATGTGTATTTCTTTTTTGTCATAGAAAGTGCTTAATTCTATGCCGGGTATAAGTTCAATATCGTAATCGGCGGCACAGCTGACAGCTTCAGGTATCCCGTCAATAGTGTCATGGTCGGTGAGAGCCATGGCAGCAAGATTTATTGAGAAAGCTTTTTTAACCAGCTCAGATGGTGTGAGTGTTCCATCTGAATATGTTGAGTGAACATGTAAATCTATGGATTTCATAAATCCTCCTTTTTGTTAAAATGAGAATCCAATGGCATAAAGTGGATTGCACATTATTGTTTTTGCGAATATTTTACAGTAATTTTATTGTATTTTACCACGTTTAAGTTTAAAATAAAATATGTTACGTATTAATAGTAAACTTTGAAAGGCATTGTAACATGAGAAAAAAGTCACACTTATCATTAGCTGTTTATCTTATTGATAATATGGACAGCAGCTTATTGATTAACCACAGGAAGGCATTTTTGCTTGGAAGTATCCTGCCGGATTGTCGTCCGTCATTTGTAACTACGAAACATAACATGGAAGAAACATTTGATATGGTTTCGGATTTTATTTCACAACTTACAGTAGATTCACATGATTACAAAAGGATTTCTACGGCATATGTAAGAAAGCTGGGCGAAGTAACGCATTATGTAGCTGATTATTTTACATATCCGCATAATGAAGTTTTTGATGGTAATATAAAAGACCATTGCATATATGAGAAAAATTTGAAAGAAGCATTGAAAAGTTATATTGACAGTGAACAGATTTATATTAATAAAAGTCTTATAGACAGTTTCAGGAAGCCTGAAGATATTTGCAGGCTCATAAAGAATCTGCACGCACAATATGTAAGCGGAAGAAGTACAGTAAACAACGACTGTATATATATAGTCGCTATGTGCCATATAATTGTCGGAGGAATATTAAAGCTTCTTATTGAAAACAGAAGTTATGGTTATATTAACAGACTACGCCCGAATGTGGCATAGTTTTTAAAATAATAAGATTATTATTGGGATTGCATGAAGGGAGGAGATTTTATGCAGGAACGGGAACCTGTGATTGGAGGTCTGTACAGACATTTTAAAAATAAGCTATATCAGGTAAAAGCTGTTGCAATTCACTCCGAGACTAAGGAAAAGATGATAGTATATCAGGCTCTGTATGGAGATTTTGCAGTATATGTAAGACCATATGATATGTTTATGAGTGAGGTTGACCATGTTAAATATCCGGATGTTAAGCAAAGATACAGGTTTGAACAGGTGTTTTTCGATGAAGACAGCGGATATGTAAGCGTTGATGAAAAAGGTAATGAAGATTCATTGGATAATGAACCGGTGATTCTACCGGTTTTTGATGAAGAGACCGAGGCTGTTGATGACAGACTTATGAAGTTTCTTGATGCAGAAGGGTATGCACAGAAACTTGAGGTGCTGTCTGAATTAAGAGATAATCTTGATGATAAGCTTATTGATGCTATGGCGGTTTCAATGGATGTAGAGGTGCTTCCGGGAACCATTGACGAAAGATATGCATCGCTTAGACACTGCATACAGGCACACGCAAAATATGAATGTACGAGGTTAAGATAACAATATGTAATATATTATAATTGAACAGGAGGGTTTTTATGGAAGAAAAGAAATTTACAAAGGTGACACCTGAGATTGAAAGTCTCGCTGAAAAATGCAGGGAGAATAATAGAATAAGTCTTGATTTGTATGATAAATATGAGGTAAAAAGAGGACTTAGGGATTTGAATGGTAAAGGTGTTCTTACAGGACTTACTGAAATTTCAGAAGTAAAATCTACAGAAACAGATGAGAATGGGATATCTCATCCATGTGACGGAAAGCTTTATTACCGTGGATATGATGTTGAAGAAATTATTGCAGGTTTTACAAAGGACAAAAGATATGGATTTGAAGAAGTTACATATCTTCTGATTTTTGGTGAGATGCCAAATGATGAACAGCTTGCAGATTTTACAGAGCTTCTTGGATATTACAGATGTATACCGCCTAATTTTGTAAGAGATATTATAATGAAAAAGCCAAGCTGCGATATTATGAATGCTGTGGCACGAAGTGTGCTTATGCTTTATTCATATGATGATAAGGCAGATGATGTGAGCATTCCTAATGTGGTACGTCAGTCAATCCAGCTTATTTCACAGCTTCCACTTCTTGCTGTTTACAGTTATCAGGCGTATAAACATTCACACATAGGAGGAAGCCTTATAATACATGAGCCGGATCCTAAGATGTCTACGGCTGAAAATATTCTTCATCTTCTGCGTGATGATGGTAATTTTACACCGCTTGAGGCAGAGATTCTTGATATTGCACTTGTTCTTCATGCAGAACATGGCGGCGGTAACAATTCAACATTTACAACACATGTTGTTACATCTTCAGGTACAGATACATATTCCGCAGTTGTATCATCACTTGCATCATTAAAGGGACCTAAGCATGGTGGTGCCAATTTAAAGGTTGTAAAGATGTTTGAAGATATCAAGCATAATGTTAAGAACTGGGATGATGAAGAAGAACTCACTAAATATCTTGATGCAATTCTTCACAAAGAAGCATTCGATAAAACGGGTCTTATTTATGGTATGGGTCATGCCGTTTATTCGCTTTCAGACCCGAGAGCAAGAGTGTTCAAAGGTTTTGTAGAACAGCTTTCGCAGGAAAAACACAGGGAAAAAGAATTCAAGCTTATGTCTGATGTTGAAAGGATTGCTGCCGGACTTATTGCAAAAGAGAGAAAAATTTACAAAGGTGTCAGTGCAAATGTGGACTTTTACAGCGGTTTCGTGTATAGTATGTTAGGCCTTCCGCATGAGTTGTATACACCAATTTTTGCGGTGGCAAGAATTTCGGGATGGAGTGCCCACAGAATAGAAGAACTTATTAACTGTGGAAAGATTATTCGTCCGGCTTATAAGAGTATAAGCCCGCATAATGAATACACTCCTTTAAGTGAACGATAAGCAGTTTTGACAGGAAAGGAAAATGGGTATGAATATAGCAGTAATAGCAGGCGGTACAAGCACTGAAAGAGATGTTTCGCTTTCATCAGGTAAACTTATATGTGCATCACTTAGAAGAAATGGTCATAATGCCAATATGATTGATGTTTTTCTTGGAAGTGATAAATATGATAATGTACAGGATTTCTTTAATGATAAGAATGATTTAGAGGAGCTTGCTTCAGAGCTTGGAAAGATGAGCCCGAAGATTAAAGAGATTGAGACTGAAAGAAAAGAAAAATCTGAAGGCTTCTTCGGACCTATGGTTCTTGATGTATGTAAGGCTGCGGATATTGTATATATAGGACTTCATGGTTCTAATGGTGAAGATGGTAAAATTCAGGCAGCATTTGATTTATTTGGAATAAAATATACAGGAACAGACTATCTAAGCAGTGCTATTTCAATGGATAAACATCTTACAAAGAAAATGCTTGCAACTGAAGGAGTACCTGTTCCTAAGGGAATAACATTAAAAAAAGGCCATAAGCTTGAATATGTACCATTTCCATGTGTTGTAAAGCCATGCTGCGGCGGTTCAAGTGTCGGTGTATCAATTGCAAAAAATGAAGCTGAATTCAAAGAAGCAGTGGATTTGGCATTTTCGCTTGAAGATGAAATAATTGTTGAAGAATATGTTAAAGGAAGAGAATTTTCTGTAGCTGTAATTGACGGAAAAGCACTTCCTGTAATTGAGATAGAGCCATTGAATGGTTTCTATGATTATAAGAATAAATATAGTGCCGGTGCTACAAAGGAGACATGTCCTGCCAAAGTTGATGAAGAGACTTCACAGAGAATGCAAAGATGGGCAGAAAAGGCATGTGAGGCGGCAGGAATAAAGGCATTTGCGAGAGTAGATGAACTTATGAATGAAGATGGACAGATATTCTGCCTTGAAATCAACACACTTCCGGGAATGACAGCAACAAGCCTTGTTCCTCAGGAAGCACAGGTAGTTGGAATTTCATATGATGAACTTACACAGAAACTTGTTGAGTTGTCATTAGCTAAATATGAATAATTATTAACTGATTGGAGTCAATATGAAGGGAATGACAATTAGAGCCATGACACAGGCTTGTCATGGCATATATCATGGTGATGAAGGTGCAGTTGATATTGAAATATCAGCGATAACAACTGACAGCCGTAAGATTCAGAAAAATGGAATGTTTATTGCAATATGCGGTGAGAAAAGCGACGGACATGATTATATAGGAAAATGTTTTGATGACGGTGCGTTGTGCTGTATTTCAGAGCGTGAACTTCCTGGAGAAAGCAGGCCATATATACAGGTTGAATCATCACTTACAGCATTAAAGCAGCTTGCAGCTTATTACAGACAGCAGCTTGATATTAAAGTTGTCGGAATCACAGGAAGTGTCGGAAAAACAAGTACAAAAGAAACAATTGCATCTGTTCTTGCACAGAAATATAAAGTGAAGAAAACACAGGGGAATTTTAATAATGAAATAGGTCTTCCGCTTACTGTTTTTACGCTTGAGGAAAGTGATGAAATTGCAGTGCTTGAGATGGGAATAAGTGATTTTGGTGAGATGACAAGGCTGACAGCAATTGCGTGTCCGGATGTATGTGTGATTACAAATATCGGATGGTGCCACCTTGAAAATCTTAAAACAAGAGACGGAATTCTTAAAGCCAAGACTGAAATATTTAAGTCTATGAATCCTGATGGAACAGTTATTTTAAATGGTGATGATGATAAGCTTATTACAATTAAGGATGTTTATGATAAAAAGCCTGTATTTTTCGGAATTGAAAATAAATGTGGAATATATGCTGAAAATATTGTAAATAACGGGCTTGAAGGAATGATGGCAGCTATATGTAATGTTAATACAGCTGATAATATAAGAAATTTCAATGTGCATATTCCGGTTGCAGGAATTCATATGGTATATAATTCAATGGCAGCTGCGGCAGTCGGTGCTGTATTCGGACTTACATCAAAAGAGATTGCGGACGGAATTGCCAATATGGAGACGCTTGCCGGCAGAAATCATATTATAAGAACTGACAGTCTTCTTATTCTGGATGATTGTTATAATGCAAACCCTGTTTCAATGAAATCATCAATAGATGTCCTTGCATCGTCTAAAGGCCGCAAAGTAGCAATCCTTGGTGACATGTTTGAACTTGGAGAAGAAGAAAAACAGCTTCATTACGGAGTTGGAGAATATTTTAAAGATAAAAATATAGACGTGCTTATTACAGTTGGTGAGCTTTCTAAAAATATTGCAGCAGGCGTAAGAACTGTTTCTGTCTGTGATGTTCATTCGTATGATACGAAAGATGAGCTTGAAAAAGATTTTTCAAAATTATTAAAAAAAGGTGACAATATATTGGTCAAAGCATCACATGGAATGCAGTTTACTAAAATTGTTGACTTCCTTGAAAAGCTTGAATTGTAGAGAAGAAGAGTTTTTATTTACTTCAGAGAACACATTTTACTTAAAAAGGAGAAATCTGTATGAAAAAAATTTCGTTGACGATATTGGCACTTGTAGCAGTGCTTATGCTTGCATCATGTGGCAAAGCAAAGAAAGTTTCCATAGCTGGAAGCTGGGGCGCTGACAGTGGAAGTGAGACAGTATATCTTTTTAATGAAGACGGAACTGGTAAAATTTCAATTGGAACAACAGTTTCAAAGTCGTTCACATATGAAACGAACGACAACACATTAAAGATTGTAACTGAAATACTTGGACAGAAGGATGAACAGGAATATACATATAGTATAAACGGTGATGTCCTTACTATGACGAGAAATAATGAATCTGTAACATATACAAAACAGAAATAAAGAGTATTAATCCCCCATCGGCTGATAAGAGGCTGATGGGGGTTTTTAAAAAATATGTCAGAGATTACATATGTAATTTCAGAAGTTATGAAGTGTGATTTTTCTTTTGATGAAATAAAGACGATTCCTGGAAAGATTAAATATGGAAAACAGTATGAAGAATATCATGTTGATTTTGAAAAGCTTAGACAGATGGTTATGGATGCATTTTATGAAAAAATAAAATAATATATAAAAAATATAAAAAACACTTTACAAATAAAATAGAATATGCTACTATACTAAATGTAAATAAAAACTTTTGATTTAAAGGAGGAAAATAATATGAATGATATTATTGAACATTATGGTAAAGTAGTTGTGGCACTTGCAGGCGTTCTTGCCGCTGTCCTTTTAACTGTTGCGGTTGTTGGCATAGTTAATACGAAGACAACGACAGCGGTCGAAAACATTTCTTATGAAAAGCAGATAACAGATGCTATAGAGGGGGCTGGGAATGATTGAGAGATTCGCATGTAGAAGAATTTATTGCAAGTCACAGAAGTGAATTGTTTAGCGAGCTCAAGGAAGAGATTGCTGATGACAGAATAACAGATATAGAATGGGATGGATATAATCTATGGATTACACATCTTGATAATGGAAGTTATTTATCCAAGAAGAAGCTTACAGCTGCTTTTGTTGATAATTTATCTATTCGTCTTGCCAACATTATGATGGTTTCTTTTAACAGGTCAGTACCTGTTCTTGAAGCAAATACTGAAGATTTAAGAATTTCTATCTGGCATGAGTCCAGATGCGGAAAGAAAAGTATTGCAATTAGAAAAATTCCAATATACATAAGATTTAACCACAAATCGCTTCTTGACAGCGGTTATGCACCGGAGACATTAATAAACCTGCTTGAAAACTGTACAAAAGCACATATGAATTGTGTTATAGGCGGTCAGCCACATGCAGGAAAAACAGAATTGTTAAAATATATGTCAACTTTTATATCTTCATATGAAAAGGTAGGCGTATATGAAGATAACCAGGAGATACATTACAGAATGATAAATCCAGGGAAAAAATGTGTAGAGTTTTTTGTTGATGACAGGTTTACATATTCACAGATTATAAAGGCAGGATTAAGACACAACATTGACTGGATGCTTTTATCAGAATCAAGAGGAACAGAGGTTCTTGATTTGCTTAATTCACTGTCAACAGGTGCAAGCTGTATGACGACTATGCATCTTGACAATGTACGTGGACTGCCGGACCGAATGTATAACATGCTTGGAGAGAGCAGTGTA
This sequence comes from Lachnospira hominis (ex Hitch et al. 2025), assembly GCF_040096395.1. Classification (NCBI taxonomy): domain Bacteria; kingdom Bacillati; phylum Bacillota; class Clostridia; order Lachnospirales; family Lachnospiraceae; genus Lachnospira; species Lachnospira hominis (ex Hitch et al. 2025). Next base: position 61,835 of record NZ_JBBMES010000010.1, read on the forward strand.
ACCGACAGGTTTATTAATAGTATATATAAGTATATTGATGTAGGCGTTCTTGTTACATGTGATAAGAATGAAAGAAGAAAAATACAGGAGCTTGCTTTCTTTGACAGAGAGGATGGAATTAACAAATGTACTGTTATATATGAAAACTGTGAGTTTACATCCAATGATATTCCTAAGGAAATAATGAAAAGATTTAAAAATTATGGAATTGACAATCCATATGCGTAAGCACATGAAAATAACAATACAATAAAGGAAATGGGGTATGTTATGCAGTATGGAATAAAAAAAGCTTATAAAAATATTGGAAATATTAAGAATATGGCATATGAGAGTAAAACATCATATTCATTCTGGAAAATAACAGGAATTGCAGCTGCGGCATTTTTTGTATTAGGCTGTATATGTGTTTTTTATAAGATGAATATAATATGCTTTGCAATTTCTGAAATTGCAGTGATTATATTTATGCCTGCAATTATATTTTATTATTATTTGCAAAAGCAGGAAGATAAAAGATTTAATGATGTGGATGTTTATATACATCAGATGGCATATTCATTTCAAAGAAATCCAAAAGTGAATGTGGCTTTAGAAGATACATCACAGATACTTACGGGAAAGGCAAAAAAGACTGTGATAAAGTCAATAAAGAGGCTTGAAACGGAAACATCATCAGAAGTATATAATTATGCATTAAAAATTATAGAAGATGAGTATAACTGCCCCAGAATAAAAACATTACATAAGCTTATAGTTGATATTGAGCAAAGAGGCGGAAAATATTATCGTTCACTTGAAATTCTTCTGGATGATTTTAACTGCTGGGTTAAAAGAGTTTACAAATATCAGGATGACATAAAACAGATAAAAAGAAATTCATTTATTGGAATTATATTAAGTTTTGTACTCGCTTCTGTATCAGTGATAATAAGCCGTATTCTTGAAGGTACAGCAGGAATAGATATAAGTATAACTAATACTTTATTATATCAGGTTGTTTCACTTATATTTATATTATTAAATATAATCTATTTTGTGTTTGTAAATGTATCATATGGGAGAGAATGGCTTAATACGGACAGAACAGAGAAGAAAATATTAAAAGATATGAGAATTATATCTGATTCTGATAAAAAAAGCATAAAAATATTTTCAATTATTACGTTTGGAATAATGTTAGCAGCAGCGTTTGTTTTTCTGTTTGCTAAAAAATTTCTGACGGCAGTAATAGTTGGACTGGCAGGAATTTATATGCTTTTTGTGCCGGTGATTAACCGTAAGAAGGCATTAACAAGAATCCAGAATGATGTCTATATATCATTTTCAGAGTGGTTGAGGGATATTGTGATTCATCTGCAGGACGAGCCTCTTCAGGCAGCGGTAAGGGAAACATATAAGGATTGTCCTGTTGTGATGAAAGAATCTCTGGAAAGATTTATATATGAACTGGAAGAAACGCCATCATCAGTAAAACCATACTATGAATTTATGAGTGAATTTGGAGTGCTTGATATATCATCAACAGTGCGAATGCTTTATTCAGTGTCCGAGCTTGATGTTGACGAGGCAGATGAGATGATGAATACAATTATAAAAAGAAATTATGAAATAATAGACAAATATGAAGAAAATAAAAATCAGAATAATTTAAGTGCATTAAGGTTTGCGGAATATATACCAATGATATTTGTTTCATTAAAAATAGCAGCTGATATGCTTATGGTTATTACAGGATATTTATAAAAAAGGAGTGTCAGAGGTGACACTACCGAAGAAACGCAGGGAGCAGGTATATGGATGGATTGATAGAAGAGTATGGTAATATTTTAATTTCGTTATTATTTTCGGGGATTATTATAGGAGTATTTTTAAAAATTCTTATTAAAGTAATGATTTAGGGAGTGTTTATGAAAGATATTATAGAAGTATATTCAGATGCAATAATATCTGTAATATGTGCTGTAGCAGTTATTACACTGTTTGTAAATATAATGACAGAATACAAGGATATTATCCTGGCGTTTTTGAATCAGATTATATACAGATAGTTATTGACATTAGTATGTAATATCAGAGGAGAGACTATGAAAAACATTATAGAAACATCATGTTATCTGCTGATTATGACAATTATATGTTATATATCATTAGAATTTATAATAATGAATACTGAAATTGCAGATGTGGGAAAGATGCAGCAATATGTTTCACATTATATAGAGATATATGGAAAGACACAGAAAAATAATGATGAACTTGATTCTGCAGTTTTTGATACCATATGTAATGCTGCGAAAGACAGGGGAATGTCGGTGACATGCCAATATGAAACACAGACAGAAAATTATAAGTATTACAGAGTAAGCGTATCAAAAAATATAGGTATAAAACTTATGTCATTAAACAGGTTATATACATCAGAATGTCTTGTAAAATGTAAAGCTTAGAAAGGAAATTTGTATGAGGGTTATAATTGGGGGAAGTTCGCTTGCAGTTTTATTGGCACTTATTATTGTTATACATATGTCCGTTATAAATAAATCTGTAAGAGAGGATGAGATTAATCGTGGATTGGAAAATGCTACAGATTATGCAATAGATGTATGTTCATCTTATTATAGATATATTCAGGCCGATGATAATGATGATACATATATTACACAGCTGATGGAATTTTTTTGCATGACATTGAATAGTGCAGTTAAAACAGAAGGTGATATAACAGTGTCATTGGCAGAAGCAGATGTGGATGATGGACGTTTCGATTTTCTTGTAAAGCAGGAATATACATATTCATTTGGACAAAAGAAAGGAGTATGTGTATGTCAGAGAGCAGTTTTATTAAAAAAATAATGGGGTGATGTTTATTGAAGAAACACAGTAAAATAATAATATTTATGTTGATGTCAGTTATGTTAATATCAATTATGTTTGTTAATATGACATCAGCTGCACAGATTAAGGATATCAAAGGAACCAGGGTTGAAAGACAATATTCTAATCATTATTCAGCACAGTTTAATGAATTATGGGATTCGTTTGGCAGAAGTGAAATTTCTATATATGATATTAATTACAATATAAATGATACATATAATCCCACTACATTTAATGATACTAATGGAAGAGACAGTGCAGGATATGAGATTTTATTAAAAGTTGATGGGAAAGAAGTGTGGCTTGGAAACAGCCATTATAAAAATAACGAAAAATATGACAGTATATATTATGGCTATTCAGGGATTGAACTGGATAACATCTGGTTTAATGATAATTATGAAGATGCAGCCGGAAACAAATTTACCCAGGTAAATATTGTACTGAAAAATACTAATCAGATTTCCAAGGTATTCAGTCTTGCTACGACAAGTGATATTGAAGTCGGGCATGATGATAATGCATTCTGCCGGTTTATAGGAAATGGATTTACAATGTCTAACATGTATGCAGATAATTCGGATGCACAGGGAGGAAATATTCCGTCAGTAGCATTAAATGTGTATACTAATGGAATTGCCGGTGTTACGGATGCTGACTGTGTTTATATTGGCGAATGGAAAAAAAGAAAGCAAAATGCGTGGTGTAATAATGTATTAGGAAGTTTTAATGTTATAAATAATACAAGGCATGGTGCGATGATGGGCAGTAGTGGATGTATTGATGTCGGAATGTCTATAGCATGGAAAAACAGAAGAATAAATCCGGGTGAGAGTATAACATTTTCATATATTCTGGGTGTTAATATGTTTGATTCACAATATGAACAGCTTAACGAATATTATATGCAGAACGGAATCGACGATATGGGAGAAGCTGTTTATAAGCTGATTGCAACAGATAAAGAAAAAGTATCATATGGAAAAGAGTATTATATAGATGTAAAGAAGTATATAAAAGATAATTATTATTATGAAAAAACAGATTGTGCCGGAAGAACGATAATGACAGATAATCCGTCATATATAGTTGTGGGAAAGACGGTTAACAAAATATATTATAGGACGGATGCTTATAATAAATATAAGATTATATATGATGTAAATTATAATGGAGGGCATTGGCAGGATGGAGCAAATGTATCTTATACAAAATATGAATTAGTAAATAATCCTATTGACTTATCATTGAAAGCATATAAGGATGGATGGGATTTTAATGGATGGAGCACAAAAAATAACAGCAGAAAGATGATTGAAAAATTATTTGTTGAACGTGAGGATATGCATTTATATGCATTATTCAGAAAAAATATAAGTGCCGGGTTTATTGATGCAAATGGAAGAAGAAATATAGATGTGAGTATATACAATAATGAAAAATATTGTGATATTGAAGCTCCTGGAATACGTAAATTTAAAGACTGGGAAAATGTAGAAAATATTATTCCGTCTGGTTGGACAACATGTACCAATATAGATAAAGCAGAAGGAAGAATTGCAAAGATAGCTGCACATGATAATATACAGGTGTATGATGATATTTTTTATTATGCAGTATATGAAGCAAAAGCAAGGGTGACATTTGAATTGAATGGTGGCAGAGCGTGCGATTCAACCAAAGAATTGTTATGTACGGTTTATCGTAATTCATTTGATTTAAACAAAACAAGAGGGGAAATTATTACATTGCCGGATTGTACGAGAAGTCCTCAGATGGAAAAAGGCGGAAATTATTGTTTTTTTGAACTTGAAGGATGGAGAATAGGAGATAAATTATTTAATCCCGGTGACAGGATTGATATATCAGAAAATACAACTATATCGGCTGTATGGAAGTATGCAGATATAGAGCCGGCTGAAATGGAAATAATAAAAATAGCTTCAAGCTTTCATGGGGCTTCAATGGTAAAAAGAACTTTTGGGGACGATAAGTGGTACAAGAAGAGTGGAAAGCTTGAGGTTAAAGAACTTAAAGATTATATGCCCGATGAATGTATACAGGTATGGAAAATTAACAGCAGTGGTGACAGCTTGAGAATAAAATGAGAAGAAGCCCATATAGCGGGCTTCTTCTTAAAAAAATTTTATGATTGTTTTATTTTCATGATAATTGATACAATTCTAGCCTTTGTTGCATGTTCAATAATAAACTCAATATTACCGGTTTTTAAACGATCACCACGTTTAGGAAAGCGGTCGAGCTGTTCAATGATGTAGCCGCCAATTGAATCATTTTCATCGGAATGAAGATTTGTTCCAATTGCGTCATTTATGTCATCAAGTTTGTATGAAGCTGATACACGATAAACATTATCTGCAAGTTTAATAAAAGGTTCAGTCTCGTCTTTGTCATATTCGTCGCGGATTTCACCGACTATTTCTTCAAGTAAATCTTCGGTTGTTATCATGCCGGCAGCACTGCCGTATTCGTCAAGTACTATTGCAATGCTATGTGAGCCACGTTGCATTTCTTTAAATAATTCAGAGACATTTTTATGTTCATATGTAAAAAAAGGCTCACGCATAATATTTTTTATGCAGAATGTTTCTTCTGACTGTGAAAGTATAATATCTTTGATGTTTAATATTCCGATTATGTTATCAGCACTTTCTTCATAAATAGGGAGTCTTGTATACTGTGTATCCCTGAATAATGAAATTATCTGATTATAGTCGGAATCAACAGCAGCGGTAGTCATGTCAATTCTTGGAATCATGACATCCTTTGCCTGTGTATCGCCAAAATCAAACAAGTTATTTATAATTTGCTTTTCGTCAGATTCAATAACGCCGTCTTCATGGCTTACTTCTACGAAAGTACGGAGTTCTTCTTCTGTTATAGCTTTTTTGTTATTGTTAGGATCAATTTTTAACAAACGAAGTACGCCGCCTGATAACTTATCAACAATAAAAATAATTGGTGTGAATAAGTACATAAGAAGATTGATAACAGGTGCATAAGCAAGTGCTATTTTGTCAGCATGAACCGTGGCAGCATTTTTTGGTGAAATTTCACCGAATATAAGTACAAGAATAGTCATTATACCTGTTGCAATACCTGTTGCATAATTTCCAAAAAGATGTATTACAAGTGTAGTAAGGATTGTTGATGCACTAAGATTGACAATGTTATTGCCAATAAGTATTGTACTTAGCATTTTGCTTGAGTTGTTTATAATTTTATCAACAATAGCTGCCCGTTTGTTACCTTTGCCAACAAGAGAACGAATCTTGATTTTGTTGACCGTCATGTAAGCAGTTTCAGCAGACGAGAAAAATGCTGACATAACAAGAAGAATAATAATTGCAATAATTTGTATGATACTGTCCGTATCCAAAAAATCACTCCTTTATAAAAATATATTTACTCTCAATTCTATAAAAAAAGATGATGGAAGTCAAGAATATATAAAAAAACATTTTTTTTTACACATATAAGAAAAAATGGATTCATAAAATATGATACAGATAATAAATAAAATTGGAGGAAGTATGACAGTAAAAATATTAAACATGATAAAAACGATTGCAGTTATTTATGTTATAACGGCAATTATACTGCTAGGGTTATCATTTGGTTTATACAAATTTAATCTGAGTGAATGGCAGATAAAAGCGGGGATAATAATTACGTATATAATTTCGTCTGCAGTTGGTGGCTTTATGATTGGCTCGAGACAAAAAAACAAAAGACTTCTCTGGGGTGCATTAACAGGCTTTTTATATTTTATGATTCTTGCACTTATTTCGTTTATAGTAGGCAATGTAGATGAAATTAATATTTACGATATGATTAAAATAGCATTGATATGTGTGACTTCAGGATGTGCCGGCTCTTTCTTTTCTTCATAATAATGAATTGTAAAATATAAAATACATTGTATAAAATTTTACTGCAACGTAAAAAAATTAAAAAATAAAAAAGGAAATCGTTAGATGTTGTTGAATATATAAAAATATAGGCAATTTTATGGAGAAATGCCTGGTCAGGTATATACATACTGGTCTTGTTTAATGAAGGGAATGATAAAAAATGAACATCAGAGTTGAACAGGAAAGACGTGAGCATGAGTATTTGAGCAGATATGCAAGTTTTAGTGACGAATCACTAGGAAGAGACAGACCTGAAGAACAATGTGAAATGCGTACAATTTATCAGCGGGATAGAGACAGGATACTGCATTGTAAAGCATTCAGACGTTTAAAACATAAAACACAGGTTTTTCTTGCACCAACGGGTGACCATTACAGAACGCGGCTTACTCATACGCTTGAAGTTTCGCAGATAGCAAGAAGCATATCGAGAGCACTGCGGTTAAATGAAGATCTGACTGAAGCAATTGCACTGGGACATGATTTGGGGCATACGCCGTTCGGGCATGCAGGTGAAAGAACATTGAATGAAATATGTCCGCTTGGATTCAGTCATTATAAACAGAGTATACGTGTTGTAGAACTTCTCGAAAAAGATGGAAAGGGATTGAATCTTACAAAAGAGGTACGTGATGGGATAGTTAATCACAGGACATCGGGCAATCCATCAACATTAGAAGGAAAAGTTGTCCGTCTTTCAGATAAAATAGCATATATTAATCATGATATAGATGATGCAATACGTGCAAAGATATTCAGTGAGGATGATATACCTAAAATTTATACATCAATTCTTGGCAACAGCACCAAAACCAGACTTAATACAATGATTAATGATATTGTATTAAATAGTATGGACAAAAACGATATTGTAATGTCAGAGGAAATTGGAGATGCAATGCAAAGCCTCAGGCAGTTTATGTTTGGAAGCTTGTATCTGAATCCTACAGCGAAGAGTGAGGAAGTAAAAGCATATAAACTTATAACAGAATTGTATGAGTATTATATGAATAATATTGATGCATTACCTGATAATTACAAAATGTTTATTGAAAAAATGGACGAACCGCTTGAACGTGTGGTCTGTGATTATATTGCAGGAATGAGTGATCAGTATTCGGTTGCCAAGTTTGAGGAAATATTTGTACCGGCATCATGGAAAGTATAGATGCAACAAGAATATGAAAGGTATAGATAGAAATGTATTCAAGTGATCTGATTGAGGAAGTTGTATCAAGAAATGATATAGTAGATGTCATTTCAGGATATATAAAATTAAAGAAAAATGGCAGTTCATATGTGGGATTATGTCCTTTTCATAATGAAAAATCACCATCATTTTCAGTTTCACAGAGCAGGCAGTTGTATCATTGTTTTGGATGTGGAGTTGGTGGCAATGTAATAACATTTGTTATGGAATATGAAAATTTTACATTTCTTGAGGCAGTAAAATCACTTGCCGACAGGGTGGGCATGGAACTGCCTGAGATAAGTTATTCACAAAAAGAGCAGCAGGAGCGGGATTTAAAAACAAAACTGCTGGAAATAAATAAAATAGCGGCAACGTATTATTATCATCAGTTGAAATCCGAAAATGGACAAGTTGGATTGTCATATCTTAGAAAAAGAGGATTAACTGATGAGACAATAAACCGTTTCGGGCTGGGATATTCCGGACAGAACAGTAAAGCATTATACCGGTATCTGAAAGATAAAGGATATGATGATGATTTACTTAAAGAGAGCGGATTATTTACATATGAACGTGGTATAAATGATAAATTCTGGAACAGAGTTATGTTTCCGATAATGGATATCAATAATAAAGTTATCGGATTTGGTGGAAGAGTTATGGGGGATGCAAAACCTAAATATCTTAACTCTCCGGAAACAAAATTATTTGATAAAAGCCGTAATCTTTATGGATTAAATATTGCAAGAACGGCAAGAAAAAATAATCTGATAATATGTGAAGGATATATGGATGTAATATCTATGCATCAGGCCGGATTTAATCAGGCTGTAGCTTCGCTTGGAACCGCACTTACGCCGGGACAGGCCAGGCTGATGAAAAGATATACAGATCAGGTGTTAATAACATATGACAGTGATGAGGCAGGAACAAAGGCAGCGATGAGGGCAATTCCGATTCTTAAAGAGGCCGGACTGTCAACAAAGGTTATTAATATGCAGCCATATAAAGACCCTGATGAGTTTATAAAAGCTCTTGGGGCAGAGGCATTTCAGGAGCGGATTGATAATGCATCAAACAGTTTTATGTATGAAATTGGCGTTATTGAGAAAAAATATGACAGAAGTGACCCTGAAAGTTCAACTGAATTTGAACGTGAGGTAGCAAGAAAACTCACAGGTTTTTCACAGAAACTTGAGAGAGATAATTACCTTAATGCTGTATGCAGAAAGTTTAATATACAGATGGATGGAATGAGGGAACTTGTGGCAAGTTATGGAAACCAAAGCGGAATTCTTGAAAGAAAAGATGAAAGACCGAGAGTTTCCATGCAGCAGACAGCAAAAAAGAAGAGGGACAGCGGTGTGCGTCAGGCAGAAAAAATTCTGCTTACATGGATGATAGATGATGGAGAGATATTTAAAAAAGTTAAGGAATATATAGAACCATCAGATTTTATCGACCCACTTTTAAGGGATGTTGCAGATAAGCTATATTCACAGTTTGATGAGGGATATGTTAATCCGGCGTCTATTATAAATACATATGCGACAGATGAAGAGCATAATGAAGTTGCAGCATTATTCAGTGCCGATTTAAATGATGATTTGAATAAAAATGAACGGGAAAAAGCATTGAATGACACTGTGATAAAAGTGAAATCAAACAGTCTTGAGCATGCACTTAATAATACATCTGACGGGCATCAGATGCAGGAACTTTTGATGCAACAGATGAAGCTGAAAAATATTTATATTCATATTTAGATAAAAAGAAATGGAAGGAAGGACCATATTCATGGCAAAGAAAAAGGAAAACGTAACAGAAGAAATCAAGGTACAGGAGAGTACAGTAAAAGCACCAGTAAAAAAAGCTGCCGCTAAAAAGGTAAAAGAAAGCGAAGCAAAAACACAGAGCGATGCTGATGTTGAAAATGAAGAAGCTTTAAAAGCACAGGAACTTGCAGAAAAATTTGATGAGAAGTGCAACGGGCTTCTTGCAATAGCAAAGAAAAAGAAAAATGTTCTTGATTATCAGGAAATTATGAACTATTTCCTGGATACTGATTTTGAAGCAGATAAAATGGAAAAAGTTTTTGAGTTCCTTGAAAAAAATAATGTTGATGTAAAAATGTCTGAGGACGTTGAAGAAGATGACGACATTATTCTTGATGATGAAGATGAAATTAATATTGAAAAAATTGATTTGTCAGTACCTGATGGTGTGGGACTTGAAGACCCTGTAAGAATGTATCTTAAAGAGATTGGTAAAGTACCGCTTCTTTCAGCAGAAGAAGAAATAGAATATGCTAAAAGGATGGAACAGGGAGATGAAGAGGCTAAGAAGCGACTTGCAGAGGCAAACCTTCGTCTTGTTGTAAGTATTGCAAAAAGATATGTGGGAAGAGGAATGTTGTTCCTTGATCTTATCCAGGAAGGAAATCTTGGTCTTATCAAGGCTGTTGAGAAGTTTGATTACAGAAAAGGATATAAATTCAGTACCTATGCAACATGGTGGATAAGACAGGCTATTACAAGAGCAATAGCTGATCAGGCTAGAACAATTAGAATACCCGTTCATATGGTTGAGACAATTAACAAACTTGTAAGAGTTTCAAGACAGCTTCTTCAGGAATTGGGAAGAGAGCCATCTCCTGAAGAAATTGCTGAAGCTATGGATATTCCGGTAGAAAGAGTACGTGAGATTCAAAAAATATCACAGGAGCCGGTATCTCTTGAAACACCTATCGGCGAAGAGGAAGACAGTCACCTTGGCGATTTTATTCAGGATGACAATGTTCCTGTACCTGCCGAGGCAGCAGCTTCAACACTTCTTAAAGAGCAGCTTGTAGAAGTTCTTGGAACACTTACAGAGAGGGAACAGAAAGTTTTAAGATTAAGATTCGGCATGGATGATGGCAGAGCGAGAACACTTGAGGAAGTTGGTAAAGAATTCAATGTTACAAGAGAGCGTATACGTCAGATAGAAGCCAAGGCATTAAGAAAGTTAAGACATCCAAGCAGAAGCCGTAAACTCAAAGATTATCTTGACTAAATTATGGATGGATAATTGAACATGAATGAATTTAAACTTTCAAAAAGACTGGCGTGTGTTGCTGGTATTATTAATCCGGGAGGAGTGCTTGCTGATATAGGAACAGACCATGGCTACCTTCCTGTGCATGTTGCAAAAAATAACATCGCATCAAAGGTAATCGCAATGGATGTGAGAAAAAAACCGCTTGAAAAGGCAGCTGAAAATATTAAATTATATGGAGTTTCGCAGAAAGTGGAACTCCGCCTTTCAGACGGACTTTATAAACTGGCTGAAAATGAGGCTGATACAATTACAATATGTGGAATGGGTGGAAAGCTTATACAGTCAATTCTTGAAAATGGCAGCAGTAAAATATCAGAAAATACACAGCTTATATTATCACCGCAGTCAGAAATCCGAGAATTCAGAAAGTATCTTTCGGAGTCAGGATATGAAACAGTAAAAGAGTATATGATAAGCGAAGATGGACAGTTTTATGTTATTATTGACTGCAGACGCAATGGATATAAAAATGAACTTATTTGCACAGGTGAGACAGAAAAAGAAGTATATTACAGATACGGAGAAGAACTTTTAAAGGGAAAAAATAAAAGTTTAAGAGAATATCTGTTGAGAGAATTAAGAATTTCACAAGGTGTAAGAAATAAACTTGAAAATATTAATAATGATAAAATTGCCGGACGGTTAAAAGAACTCGATTTTGATTTAGAATGTATTAAGTATGCATTGGAGTTTTATAAATAAAATAATGTTATAAACTGGAGAGATGTATTATGGCAAAAACAGTATCAGAAATTGTAAAAGAGGCACAAAGGGATTATGATGGCAGAATAATTCTTGTGAAAGCAGATGGATTACTTCAGGAGATTTCAGATAAAGTTGTTGGAGATGAAAAGATAGAATTTGTTACGACACAGACATCGATTGGCAATGAGACGTACAGAAGAAGTGTTGTTCTGCTTATGCTTGATGCTATGAAGAAGATTCCTGAAGGGGAAAAAGTAGAAAAAGTAAGTATTGAATATTCAATAGGCAAAGGACTATATTGCAAATTATATAGTGATGTCAGACCTACACAGGAATTTCTTGATAAAGTAAAAGCGAAGATGAAAGAGCTTGTTGAACTCGATATGCCTATCAAGAAACGACTCATGAAGACAAGAGAAGCCATAGAACTCTTTAAAAAGCATGGGATGGAAGATAAAACAAAGCTTTTTAAATATCGCAGAGGTTCATATGTTAATGTTTATTCACTTGGAACATATGAAGATTATTATTATGGATATATGGCACCATCAACAGGTATTTTAAAGACATTTGATTTATTTGAATATGATGAAGGATTTGTACTTCAGCTTCCTGTTAAAGAAAAACCAGATGAAGTGCCACAATTCAATCCTCCGGCAAAACTTTTTAATGTATTAAAAGAGTCAACACAGTGGGCTGACATGCTGGACATCCACACTGTTGGTGCATTAAATGAGCATATTACCAATTCTGAAATGGGTTCGCTTATGCTTGTCTGTGAGGCTTTGCAGGAACAGAAAATATATGATATTGTCAAGATGATTCAGAAAAGACCCGGAACAAAGTTCATAATGATAGCCGGACCGTCATCATCGGGAAAAACAACATTTTCACACAGATTATCAATTCAGCTGATGGCTAACGGATATAAACCGCATCCTATAGCTGTTGACAATTATTTTGTTGAAAGAGAAAACACACCTGTTGACGAGAATGGTGATTATAATTTTGAAGATTTGCATGCTATAGATATAGAATTGTTTAACAAACATATGAATATGCTTCTTTCCGGTGAAAGGGTCGATATGCCTGTCTTCAATTTTAAAATTGGAAAGAAAGAATATGGAACACAGTTTTTACAGCTGGGCAAGGATGATATTTTAGTTATTGAAGGCATTCATTGTCTTAATGATGAACTTTCATATGCACTTCCGGTTGAAAGTAAATTTAAAATATACATAAGTGCACTTACACAGCTTAATGTTGATGAACATAACAGAGTTTCTACGACAGATGGAAGACTTATAAGAAGAATGGTAAGAGATCACAGAACAAGAGGTGCGTCTGCAAAGAGAACGCTTGAAATGTGGGATTCTGTAAGAAGGGGAGAAGAGAAAAATATATTTCCGTTCCAGGAGCAGGCAGATATTATGTTTAATTCATCTCTTGCATATGAGATATCGGTTTTAAAACCTTATGTTGAACCGCTGCTTTTTTCAATAAAAGAAGAAGCACCGGAGTATCAGGAAGCAAAAAGGCTTTTAAAATTCTTAGAGTATTTTCTTCCTTGTGGAACAGAATATATACCGGTTAATTCAATAATGAGGGAATTTGTTGGCGGAGGATGCTTCCGCGTTTGATCGTAAGCTGCGGCGGTTTAGAAAGATTTTCTATAACCGCCGGCTTCTTTAAATAAATTTTCAATGAATTCAGATGTTTCTTCCGGGGTGTCATTGCTGATATTATCCCTGATATTGTGCATTTCTTCGATGAATTTATCAAGAAATGTGCATATTGAATCTTTATTTGAGTTGCAAATCTGACTCCACATTTCCGGTGAAGATGCCGCAATTCTTGTTGTGTCGCGGAAACCACCGGCAGCAAGAAGATGCATGTGTTTTTCATCATCATCATTAGTTTTAACAGTTCTTGTCAGACCGGCTGCAATAAGATGAGGCACATGGCTTATTGCTGCTACAGTATAGTCATGTTCTTTGTAATCCATGATTACAGGAACTGCTTTCATATCTTTAATCAGCTGCACATATGATTCCAGACTTTCACTGGATGTATCTGCTGTTGGTGTTATCACATATTTTGAGTCTTTTAAAATATCAGCACTTGAATTGGCATATCCTGATAACTCAGAGCCAGCCATCGGATGACCACCTATAAAACAACTGTCTAATCCAAGTTCATGTGCGGCTTTGTGGATATTTCCTTTTACACTTCCAACATCAGTGATTATGCATCCCGGTTTTATAAAAGGTTTGAGTGCAGACATATATTTTGTAATTGTAATAACTGGTGTACACAGAAAAATGTAATCACATTTTGAAAAATTATCATCTGTACATGTGCATATATCGTCTATAACCTTATCGTTAAGAGCAGCAATAAGAGGTTCGCGGCTTCGGCTTTCAACTATAATATGATATTCGGGATGTGCTGCTTTTATTGCTTTTGCAATAGAACCGCCAATAAGTCCGAAACCGATGAAACCTATATTTAAAAAGTCACAGTTTGTCATTTTTTATCTCCATAAAATAATATATATATTGTCTGATTTGTTCATATAAAGATTCATAAACAAATATAATTCAATCTTTAAATAAAGCACAGATTGGAAGTATTTTAACACTTTAAAGTGGAAAATAAAAGCGTTTTGTTATAAAAAATTAAAAAACTGAAAAATATATGAAAAAACACAGCAGCACTAAAGTGCTATATTCTTGACAAATCATATGGTTATGCTAAAATATTCTCTAAATGTGGATTCACAATGATTCATTGAATAACAGGAGATTGTGGCTGATTGATAGACAGAGTATGTTTATTAAATATAATAATCAGCCTGCGGATTTTGTGCTGCGCCAGAATCCGAGCAGAAGCTGCTCCTAAAATACAAGACGCAGCGTGGAGGCTAGACATGGCTGCAGCTTATAATCATAAAGTTGTTGAAAAAAAGTGGCGTGGTAACTGGGAAGCACACCCTATTAATGTTAATGATGGCAAGAAGCCAAAATATTACTGTCTGGATATGTTCCCATATCCTTCTGGAAGCGGACTTCATGTAGGTCACTGGAGAGGATATGTTATCAGTGATGTATGGAGCAGATATAAGATGATGCATGGATATTATGTAATTCATCCAATGGGATGGGATGCATTTGGTCTTCCGGCAGAAAATTATGCGATAAAGAATGGTGTTCATCCAAGAATTTCTACAGCAAGCAATATTGCAAATATAAAGAGACAGATTCAGGATATTTCTGCAATTTATGACTGGGATATGGAAGTTAATACAACAGATCCGGAATTCTATAAGTGGACACAGTGGATATTTGTAAAGATGTTTAAAGCAGGTCTTGCATATGAAAAAGAGATGCCTATCAACTGGTGCCCTTCATGTAAGACAGGTCTTGCAAATGAAGAAGTAGTAAATGGATGTTGTGAGAGATGTCATTCAGTAGTTACTAAGAAAGATTTGAAGCAGTGGATGTTAAAGATTACTGCATATGCAGACAGACTTCTTGATGACCTTGACAAGCTGGACTGGCCTGAAAAGGTTAAAAAGATGCAGAGCGACTGGATTGGACGTTCATATGGTGCAGAAGTTGACTTTAAGGTTGAGGGAAAAGATGAGAGCATAACAGTATATACAACAAGACCTGATACACTTCACGGTGCTACATTTATGGTACTTGCACCAGAACATAAGCTTGCAAAGAGTCTTGCAACAGATGAGACAAGAAAAGATGTTGAAGAATATATTTTCAGAGCTTCAACACGTTCAAATATCGACCGTATGCAGGATAAAGAAAAGACAGGTGTATTTACAGGCTCATATGCAATTAATCCTCTTAATGGTAAGAAAGTACCTATCTGGCTTTCAGATTATGTTCTTGCAGATTATGGTACAGGTGCTATTATGTGTGTTCCTGCACATGATGACAGAGACTTTGAATTTGCAAAGAAGTTCAATCTTCCTATTATTCAGGTAATTGCAAAAGATGGCAAAGAAATTGAAAATATGACAGAGGCATATACAGAAGCAGCCGGTACAATGATTAATTCAGGTGAATGGAATGGAATGGAATCATCAGTTCTCAAGAAAGAAGCACCTGAGATGATTGAAAAGATGGGCTTTGGCAAGAAGAAGGTTAATTATAAGCTTCGTGACTGGGTATTTTCAAGACAGAGATACTGGGGAGAACCAATTCCTATTATTCATTGTCCGGATTGTGGCTGCGTTCCTGTTCCTGAAGACCAGCTCCCGGTACTTCTTCCGGAAGTTGAGAAGTATGAGCCTACAGGTACAGGTGAATCACCTCTTGCAGCTATTGATGAATGGGTAAATACAACATGCCCATGTTGTGGAAAACCTGCAAAGAGAGAGACAAATACAATGCCTCAGTGGGCAGGTTCATCATGGTATTTCCTCAGATACGTTGATAATAAGAATAAAGATGAACTTGTAAGCCGTGAAAAAGCAGATAAGTATCTTCCTGTTGATATGTATATCGGCGGTGTTGAGCATGCAGTGCTTCACCTTCTCTATTCAAGATTTTATACAAAATTCCTTCACGATATAGGAGTTGTAGATTTTGATGAGCCATTCACAAAGCTCTTTAACCAGGGAATGATTACAGGTAAGAATGGTATTAAGATGAGTAAGTCAATGGGAAATGTAGTATCTCCTGATGATCTTATTGAAGATTATGGATGCGATGCATTAAGAATGTATGAACTTTTTGTAGGACCACCTGAAATGGATGCAGAGTGGGATGACAGAGGTATAGATGGCGTTCGTCGTTTCCTTGGACGTTTCTGGAATCTTGTGACAGAAAATGCTGACAAGAATTTTGCGGAAACAGCAGAGACAGTTAAAATTCGTCATAAACTTGTATATGATATAACAACAAGACTTGAAAACTTCAACCTTAATACAGTTGTCAGCGGCTTTATGGAATATACTAACAAGCTTATTGATTTATCAAAGAAGCAGGGTGGTATTGACAAAGCTACTCTTGAAACAGCTGTAACACTTCTTGCTCCGTTTGCACCTCATCTTGCAGAGGAACTCTGGGAACAGCTTGGACATAATACAAGCGTATTTGTAGGAAATCCATGGCCTTCATATGATGAGGAAGCTATGAAAGAGGATGAAATCGAAATAGCTGTACAGATTAATGGTAAAGTTAAAGGCAAGATTACAATTCCTGCTGATGCAGACAAAGATGCAGCAATTGCTGCTGCAAAGGCTGCACTTCAAGATAAGTATCCTGAGAATATTGTAAAAGAGATTTACGTTCCGGGCAGAATTGTAAATATTGTTGCTAAATAATTTTTAAATATAAAAGAAATGGCACAGGTAATTAAGATGTTATCTGTGCCATTTCTTAATTATTTACCTATAAGAGCAAGAATCTGAGGAAGCATCTGGCGTTCCTGTTCTGTGAGTTCATCTTTTACCTGTTCTATTATAAGAAGAGTATCTTCTTTTGTGAAATTAACGCCCGCCTGTTTCGCTTTTGTACTTAAAGCAAGAAGGAGCGGGAGTATTTCTTCTTTTGATTTTCCTTTTGACATTGTTTTGAATTCATTGATTATAAGCTGTTTTCTGAAATCCAGATCTTTCATAATACCACCATGAATATGTATCGATTAATAATATGTTAAAAAGCCTGACAAAATACCATTAATATCATTTTTGTGAATCATTTAATTTTTGGTCGAGTGAATCAAGCTGCTTTAAATATTCGTCATATAATTTCTGTTGTGAAGAATCCATAAAAGAACCAAATTGTGATGCCTTGCTGCTGTTTTTACAATCGGAGCCGGAATCAGAATGGAAATCAGAACTGCTGTCCTGGGCTGAATTGGAAGCATTAAACATAGACATGAAATTTTTTAATGAGTCAGTATCACTGTTAAACATTGATGACATATTGGAAAAAAGCTTGAAATTTTTGATAAGTCCAGCATATTCAGGCGGACAGTAAGGAAGAATGGCACATATAAAATCGTCATTTTCCAACAAATCACTAATTGAATGAATATGTGGAATGGATGAATTACATGATATAAAATCAGCACAATCAGGTGACCTGAAGTAATTAATGGTATAATTCAATTCATTTAAGCGGATAATCACAGATAACATTTTTGCCATTGGAAAATCAAGAAATGGAATCATGGCTTTGATGATTTGAAATAATAAAGGAAGTGTCTGCATATCAAATATGGTTATTGGAGGTTTATCTGACATGGGTTCACCATCCTTAAAAAATCTATAATAATATATGCGGTAAATAAGAAGTTATGAATATAATATATTGAGAATGATAATAAGGCGTAACCAATATGGAAGATAAGAATATCGTGATAGTGGATGAAACGACAATCTATGAAGTGGATGGTGCATGTGTTGAGGAGATGAGAAAAAAGAAAGACGCAGGCACGCCTGCAACATAGAGAAAGGGGCATCGCACTAAGAAATTAGTGCGATGCCCCTTTTAATAAATATCTGGTATATTTAAGAATGTGTCTTCAACATAAGGATTAGTTGCAGCCGCATCCACATCCGCAGCCGTTGTTGCTAAATAAACTGTTGTTGCCGCATCCTCCACCACAGAATAACAGAAGAAGGATAATCCATGTACAGCTGTCATTGCCGCATCCGCATCCTCCGAAAGTGCTATTGCCGCTGCCACAGCCGCCGCAGAGAAGGAGAAGGCAGATAATCCAGAAACAAGAAGAGCATCCGCCATTGCAGTCACTGCATCCACCACAGTTTGTTGCTGCTAAATCACTCATTTTAAATTCCTCCGGAAATCATTTACAATAAAATAATATGAGATATGGCTTGTGTATGTTACTATAAAAAATAAAAAGTTGATATTATATTTGTTAAAAATTAATTGCAAATAATATCATATTGTTATATTATCTAATTTGGCTTATTTAAATTACATAAGGATAAATATAGACATAAAAAATGTTTATTCAGACTTTTAGTGTAAAGAAATGGAGATTACATAATGAAAGTATCAGTTATAATTCCCTCTTTAAATCCTGATGAAAAACTAATATGTGTTGTAGATTCATTAAGAGAGGCTGGCTTTGATGATATTATTCTGGTAAATGATGGCAGTGATGAAAATCATAGGGAGCCTTTTGAGCATGCATCAGCTTATCCGGAATGTACAATTCTTACGCATGAGGTAAATAAAGGTAAAGGACGTGGTCTTAAAACTGCATTTGAATACTGCATTAAAAACAGACCCGATATAGATGGGGTTGTTACTGTTGACGGAGATAATCAGCATAAGGCGGCAGATATCCTGAAATGCTGTGAGAAAATGGCAGAGTGCAAAGATAAAGTTGTTCTTGGTGTAAGAAATTTTTCGGGAAAAGACGTACCGTTTAAGAGCAGATTCGGAAATAACATGACAAGTTTTGTGTTTAAATTTGCATGTGGACTTAATATATCAGATACCCAGACCGGATTAAGAGCAATACCCAGACAGTATCTTGAATTGTTTGATAAAGTAAAAGGTGAAAGATTTGAATATGAAACTAACATGCTTCTTGAATTCAAGCAGAGCCATATAGATTTTGTGGAAGTTCCGATAGAAACTGTATATATTGAAGAAAATGCATCAACTCATTTTAATCCTATCAAGGACTCATTGAAAATATATGGTGTTATTTTTAAGTTTTTATTCAGCTCAATTGCATCATCTGTGATTGATCTGGCAATGTTTGCTCTTATCAGTGCATTGATGTTTGGAAAACTTGACGGAAGCATAAGAATATTTACTGCTACGCTTGGTGCGAGAATTATATCATCACTTTTTAACTATACATTTAACAGAAAAGCGGTATTTAATTCAAAGAGTGGCGTCAAGTCATCAATTGTGAGATATTATATCTTATGTGCATGTCAGCTTTGTGTTTCATATGGTCTTGTATACCTTGTTACAAGTGTATTGTCGCTTGGGCAGGTACTTACGGTTGTGGCAAAAGCTATAATAGATACAATACTTTTTGTGATAAGCTTCCAGATACAGAGAAGATGGGTGTTTAAGCATAATTAAACTTTAAATATAAAAGAAATGGAGAATTTTATGAGTAACGAAAACAACGAAGAAATTGAATTGTTTGATTACATGGATGAAGAATCAGAATCAAGAAAAATTCCCGTGAATAAAAAAGAAAAAACAGGCGGGAAAAGTGGCAGATCAAAGAAAAAGAAAAAAGCCGGAGCACTTACATGGGTTGGAAGAGTTGCGGCAACAATAGGCATTACACTTGCACTTATTATAGTATGGCTCTACGGAGTTATGGCGGTTCTTGTATATGGACCTTCAAAGACAGCAAAAAATCAGTTTGTACTGTCTGTGCAGGAGACGAGTGCGATAGGATTCCTCGCTAATATTTTCTGCTCGCAGGAAGAGATAGATGCAATCAAGGCTGCCAATTCAATTAAGGATACAGATGAAGTTACAGATACAAGTCTTGTAAGTATTGATACAGAAGATAATTCAGAAGTTCCTGATATCGAGATAATTGATGTTAAAGGTTCAACATATAGTGGCAAACTTATGAAAATCAAGGACCCTTCAAGACTTTTTGTAGGAACAATAGAAGGATTCCATCAGGGAAATGGACAAGTTGTTGCTGATATTGCAAAAAGATATAATGCCGTAGGTGGCGTAAATGGCGGTGAGTTCGTAGATGGTGAGACAACATATACAGGCATGCCGATTGGACTTGTTATGATTAATGGTGAACAGGTTAACGGAAACAGTGGTTCAACATATCATGTTACGGGTATAACATTTGATAATAAGCTTGTCGTAGGTAATATGACAGCAGAACAGGCAAAACAGAATAATATCCGCGACTGTGTAAGCATCAGCAACAGTATCGGACCATTCCTTATAATTAATGGCGAGGCACAGGATGTATCAGGTACAGGCGGTGGTCTTAATCCACGTACAGCACTTGGACAGACCTCGGACGGCTCTATAATTCTTCTTGCTATTGACGGACGTATGGCAAACAGCCTTGGAGCTTCATTCTCGGATTTACAGGATATAATGCTTCAGTATGGTGCGGTCAATGCTTCAGTAATGGATGGTGGCACATCAACACAGATGTATTATGAAGGAGAAGTAATAAATACACCTTATTCGCCTACAGGTCCAAGAACATGTCCAACATCATGGCTTGTTAAATAAAATATAAGGAGTGGCAATGATGAATAAAAAGAAAAAAAGAAAAAATATGTCAAAGTTTAAAAGATTCCTTCTTATATATTCGGGAATACTCGCAGCTGCCATGATTATATGCTGGAGTGTTCTTTATGTATTTATCAAAGATTATGAGCAGGGCAGACCGACATATGCAATGGATAAAATAACAAAGAAATTTACTGCAGATAATGTTCAAAAGCTTCTTAACGACAGCGGTGTAAAAGCTAATGAATTTGAGACGAATGAGAAAGTTGCAGAGTATCTTAAAGGAAAACTTGGCACTGAGCAGATTACATATAAAAAGAAAAACAGGGAATATTCAGAATCAAATCCTGTATATGTAGTGTATGCCGGTGATACAGCAATAGCAAAAGTATCGCTTCAGGAAGATGGAAAAAACGGCTTCAAATTTACAAAGTGGAAGCTTGGAAGCATTTCATTTGACGATTATTCAGACAAATCAACAAACAATGCTATTACTATCAGTGCACCTAAGGGAAGCAAAGTCTCAATTAATGGCGTGGAGGTAAGTGACAACTATATAAAACAGGATGATGTGGAATTTTCGCCATGTAAACATGTTGCTTCTTATGTTTCAGAGCCTTTAAGAACAATCTATGAAGTGTCAGGACTTATTGCAAAACCTGAAATTAAAGCAGAGATGTCCGGAAACCAGCTTGAGATTACAAATAAAAATAATGCGTATACAATAGAATATCCTCAGGATGAAGAATTGCTTTCGCAGATGAAAGATGATATTATGGGTATTGCAAGAAATTACGGCAAGTACATAATAAACAGAGGAAGTCTCAGCTCACTTACAAAACGTATGGTTGGATATGCCAATGAATATATGAGTGATATTCCGGCTGTATGGGCTTATCTTTATGGAAAAACATATACATATGAATTTAATAATGAGAATATTTCCAATTTCAGAAAGTATTCAGATAACTGCTTCTCATGTGATGTTTACTATGACTTATATGTAGACTGGAAAGATGGCAATAAAACATACAATACATCAGTAACATATACTTACGTAAAGACAAATGGTGCATGGTATGTAGCAGATTTTATACTTAATTAGTAAAGGGGCAGCAGGGAATTCCTGCTGCCTTGTGCTTTCTTGTTTAAAACATGAAAAAATGTGAAAGGCTTGATACTAATGGCAGAAAATAAAAAAAGAAACTTTCTTGTTCATGGCGGAATTCTGGCGATGGCCGGAATTATAGTAAGAATCATAGGAATGTTTTACAGAATTCCACTTATGAACATAATAGGCAGTGAAGGTAATGGTATTTACAGTGTTGCATATAATATATACAATATAATGCTTGTTTTGTCGTCATATGGACTACCGATGGCGGTTTCAAAGCTTATTTCAGCAAGATTTATAACGAAACAGTATAAGAATGCGGCACAGGTGTTCAGATGTTCGTTGACAGTATCAATATGTACAGGTGGTGCTGCGGCACTTATTCTGTTTTTTGGTGCAGGAGTAATTGAAAAATTATACAGAGGTGTTCCGGGACTTGCAATTCCGTTAAGAGTTCTTGCTCCGACAATATTCCTTGTTGCCATAATGGGCGTTATGAGAGGATTTTATCAGGGCCAGGGAACAATGATTCCAACGGCTGTTTCACAGCTTGTAGAGCAGATTATGAATGCTGTAGTAAGTATCCTTGCAGCATATTTGCTTACAAGTGCATATAAGAATTCCGTGGAGACAGCTGCATATGGAGCAGCCGGTGGAACAATGGGTACAGCATTTGGTGCATTATCAGGACTTATACTTCTCGTAGTAATATATATTCTGTACAGACCTACATTCAGGCGGATGATAAAAAAGGACAAAGTAAGTTCTGTGCATTCTGATAAAGATGTATACAAAACAATTATTATAACGATGATTCCTATAATACTTGGACAGACACTATATCAGATTAGTGCGGTTATAGATGATGCCATGTTTTCTAATATTATGGTTGGAAGAAACATATCATCAAATATAAAAGCAGATTTAGGCAATTTCAGTTCAAGCTACAGCTTGTTAATAGGAATTCCGCAGGGTGTTGCATCAGCAATGTCGGCTTCAATGCTTCCGAGCATTGTAGCATCATATACACAGGGGGATAATGCGTCTGTTAAAGATAAGATAGCACAGACAATAAAGACAAATATGTTTATAGCAATACCATCATTTGTCGGACTTGTAACGCTTGGAAAGCCGATTATACAGCTTTTATTTTCGAGATATAACAGCACACAGGGTGCCATGATGCTTAAAATAGGTGCAATTGCTGTAGTGTTTTATACACTTGCAACTGTTACAAGTTCTGCATTACAGGGAATTGACAAAATGAATGTTCCGGTAAAACATTCACTTATCTCACTTGTTGTTCATATTGTGCTTGTCTATTTTATGCTTAGATGGTCAAGACTTGGAATTTATGGTATAGTAATCGGAAATGCATCATTTCCAATATTAATTTTCATATTGAATTTAAAGTCTCTTAAAGAATATATTGATTATGACCTGGAATATATCAGGACATTTCTGATACCGTTATGCTGTTCTGTTATAATGGGAATAGCTGTAAGCCTGACATATAAACTGTTGTATAGTGCATGTCATATTAATATAGTTGCACTTATGTGTGCGTTTGTTGTAGCGGGAGTAACATATTTCGGAACGATATTTTTGCTTAAAAAGAAAGGTAAATATTAATTATGTTATGTGAGAATTGTAATGAAAATGAGGCAACATTTCATTATACTGAAGTTGTAAACGGAATTATGACGCAGCATCATCTTTGCAGCGAGTGTGCAGCAAAAATGGGACTTACAGGTTTTGCCGAGTCACCTTCTGCTGATTTTCCTTTTGCAAGACTTCTTACAGGACTGCTTGCGGCGTCAAACAGAAGTATGCAGGAGCAGGATAATCCTATGATGAATGTGAAATGTCCCAAGTGCGGCATGAAATATCAGGAGTTTATCCGCATAGGTAAATTCGGCTGTGCGGACTGTTATGATGTTTTTGGACCGCTTATAGAAGATAATATAAAAAAATTACATGGAAGCGTTGAACACAAAGGGAAAAAATCAAACAAAACAGCACAGCATGGAAATGACCTGCTTGATGAGATAGCTGTACTCAATGCAAAATTAAAAGAGGCAGTTGAACTGGAAAATTTTGAAGATGCTGCCCATTACCGTGATGAGATAAAAAAGCTGAAAGAAGGTGGCGGTAATGCTTAGATGGTTTGAGACGAACGGAAAAGAAAGTGATGTTGTAATATCAAGCCGTGTCAGGCTGGCAAGGAATGTGAAAAAATATAATTTTTCACTGAAACTTACTGAAAATGATGCTGTAAAGATGATAGATGAACTTAGTGAGGCAATAAACAGTCTTGATATAGTAAAAGATTACAGCAGCTATAATTTCAAAACGCTTGATGAATATCAGAAACAGGCTATGAAGGAAAGACATGTTATAAGCAATTTTCTTTTAGGACAGAAGCAGGCGGCGGGATTTGTTTCAAAAGATGAAGATATATCAATAATGCTTAATGAAGAAGACCATATCAGAATTCAGGCATATGCTCCGGGAATGGATATGGAGAAGGCGTTTGAACTTGCAGATAAAGTTGATGATGCTATAGATTCAGTGACGGATTATGCTTTTGATGAGAAGTATGGTTATCTTACAACATGTCCGTCAAATGTCGGAACAGGAATGAGAGCTTCATATATGCTTCATCTCCCGGCATTGGCAGGAAATAACAGGATATCCGGACTTGCATCAGAAGTTGGCAGATTTGGGCTTGTATTAAGAAGCGTATATGGTGACGGTTCAAAAAATTATGGGGATATATATAAACTCTCCAACCAGATTACGCTGGGTGTTTCTGAAAAAGAAATAATAGATAACCTTACACATATTGCGAATCAGATTATAAGCCAGGAAAGAACGCTTAGAAAACAATATGTACTTAACAAAAGATTAAGTGCTTCAGATATAGCATATCGTTCATATGGTGTTTTAAGATATGCAAGAAAACTGTCACTTAACGATGCAATGTTATTGCTTTCGCAGATAAGGCTGGGACTCGCACAGGGGCTTATCGGGACTGATATGGAAAATGAATTCTGTGTTTATCAGCTTATGATAGGCGTAATGCCTGCGAATCTTGCATTGATGAATGACAGTGATATGTCACCTGAAGAAATTGAAGAATACAGGGCAAAATTTATAAGAGATAATCTTCCTGTTATACGATGACTGATATATAATAAAATTAAGTTTAATGAAAGGATGTATATATGCAGAGCAGATTTACAAAAAAAGCACAAGAAGCACTAGACCATGCGTCAGAGGCGGCAGTTATGCTCGGACATAGTTATATTGGCTCAGAGCATCTGCTTATAGGCCTTATACAGACAGAAGAATGTCTTGCTTCGGCTGTGCTTGCTGAATATGATGTTACAGATGAAAAAATAATAAATCTTGTATACCAGCTTATAGCACCTGAAGGTGCAGTCGGAGTAAAAGAGCCGACAGGATATACACCGAGAGTACGCCGTATACTTGAAAATTCGGCGAAGGAAGCTATACGATTTAAAGCTGACCTGATTGGAACAGAACATATTCTTATTTCAATAATAAAAGAATCAGAGTGCGTGGCTGCAAGGCTTCTCAATACGATAGGTGTAAATATCAAAAAATTATATGTTGATATCCTTATTGCAATGGGAGAAGATGCTAACAGCTACAAGGAAGATTTTCACAGCAAAACAAAGAAAGGAAAAACTTCTACACAGACACTTGACCAGTACAGCAGGGATTTGACAGAGCTTGCAAGACAGGGAAAACTTGACCCTGTAATAGGAAGAGAAGAAGAGATTAACAGAGTTATACAGATTCTTAGCAGACGTACAAAAAATAATCCATGTCTTATTGGTGAACCCGGAGTCGGAAAAACAGCAATAGCGGAAGGTCTTGCAGCAAAAATAATAGAGGGAAATGTTCCTGAAACTATAAAAGACAAGCGTCTTCTTACACTTGATTTGTCAGGAATGGTTGCCGGCTCAAAATACAGAGGCGAATTTGAGGAGAGAATCAAAAAAGTTATCAGTGAAGTGAAAGCTGCCGGAAATATACTTTTGTTCCTTGATGAACTTCATACAATAATAGGTGCAGGCGGTGCAGAAGGTGCTATAGATGCATCAAATATTTTAAAACCGTCGCTTGCGAGAGGTGAAATACAGCTTATAGGTGCAACAACTCTTGAGGAATACAGAAAATATATAGAAAAAGATGCTGCTCTTGAACGCCGTTTCCAGCCTGTAAAAGTAGAAGAACCTACAGAAGAAGAGGCAATTCAGATTCTTATGGGTCTTCGTGGCAAATATGAGGAACATCATAATGTAACTATTGATGATAAAGCAGTTGTAGCTGCTGTAAAACTTTCAAAAAGATATATCAATGACAGGTTTCTTCCAGATAAAGCGATAGACCTTATTGATGAAGCATCTTCAAAGACAAGGCTTAAAGCATATGTCATGCCTGATAACATCAAGAAACTTGAAGAAGAGATTAAGAAACTTGATGAGAAGAAAGAAGAGGCAATTAAAAATGAGGCCTATGAGGAAGCAGGAGAAGTAAAAAAACAGCAGACAAAGAAAAAAGAAAAACTTGCAAAACTTATGCATGACTGGGAAGAAAAAAGAAATGGTGCATGTCTTAATGTCGGAGAAGAAGAAATTGCAGATGTAGTATCTTCATGGACAAAAATACCTGTATCAAAGATTGCAGAGGCAGAATCAGAGCGTCTTATGAAACTCGAAGAGACACTTCACAAACGGGTAATAGGTCAGGATGAAGCAGTAAGTTCAATAGCAAGAGCTATAAGAAGAGGCAGAGTTGGCCTTAAAGACCCTGACAGGCCAATTGGTTCATTCCTTTTCCTCGGACCTACAGGCGTTGGAAAAACTGAACTTTCAAAAGCTCTTGCAGATGCAATGTTTGGAAGCGAGGAAGCACTTATACGAGTTGATATGTCTGAATTTATGGAAAAGCATACAGTCTCAAAGCTCATAGGTTCGCCTCCGGGATATGTAGGATATGATGAGGGCGGCCAGCTTTCTGAAAAAGTACGCAGAAATCCATATTCGGTAGTTTTATTTGATGAGGTTGAGAAAGCTCATCCTGATGTATTTAACGTGCTTTTACAGGTACTTGATGACGGGCATATCACAGACTCAACAGGAAGAGTTGTTGATTTCAAAAATACTGTAATAATAATGACGTCCAATGCCGGTGCCCAAAATATTGTGCAGCCTAAAACACTTGGCTTTGCTTCTGTTACAGATGAAAAAGAACGTCATGAAAATATGAAAACAAAGGTTATGGATGAAGTCAAGAGATTGTTCAAACCTGAATTTATCAACAGAATTGATGAAATCATAGTGTTCCATGCACTTAACAAGGAACAGATTGGAAGTATTGTTGACATTATGATTGCGAAAGTTAATAAGCGTATAATGGAACAGATGAAAATTTCCATTGAGCTTAATGATGAAGCAAAGAAATATATAGTTGACAAAGGATACGATGAAAAGTACGGTGCAAGACCATTGAGAAGAACGATACAGAATGATATAGAAGATGCACTTGCAGAAAAGATTCTTGAAGGAACTGTAAAACAGGGAAACAGGGTACTTGTATCAATAAAAGATGGAAAATTACATTTTTCACTAAAAAGAGGCATTAATAAATAAAAAATGCTGGCATATTTCGACATGTTATTGTATAATATGCTTATCGTTGATACGTGAATACGGAAACAATTATAATATACATTTAGGAGGACACACAGATGTCAGTAGTTAATGAGTTGATTCGTTCAGAACAGGATGGAACACTTAGTTTTGGTAATTATTTACTTGATACAAAGTCAAAGTTATCAGATTTTGAACATGGCGGAGACATGTATAAAGTTAAAACTTATAATGAGATTACAAAACTCGAGAAAAACGGTTCATTTGTATACGAATCTGTACCCGGAACAGCAGTTAATAATTTTCAAGCATCTGCTGATGGAGTAAAGTTTGAAGTCGAAGGAAAAGAAGATGCACAGATTACGCTCGAACTTGAAGAGGGTGCATCATATGCTATTTCAATTGATGGCGGGGATGCCGGAACAATGACAACAAATATGGGCGGAAAGCTTGTGCTTTCTGTTGAATTCACAGATAACAAAGGTGTTTCGGTAGAAGTAAAGAGAGCATAGATTTAATAATGCAAAATTTGGATGGAAGCAGTGAATTGCTGCTTCCATATTTAATATAAAAAATATAAAGTAAAAAAATAAATTACCTAGAAAAACAAAGAAGACTGAATTGTCTTATAGCATCATGATTTAGTTTTCTTAGTAAAAAAGGAGTATTTGATGGCAAAATCTAGAACAACAGCATTCTTTTGCAAGGAATGTGGATATGAGTCTGCAAAATGGTCAGGGCAGTGTCCGTCATGCAAAGCGTGGAATACATTTGTTGAAGAGCCGGTGGTAAAAGAAAAAAATGTTAAAGGTATTGTAAATATTAATGCAAAATATCATGAAACAGCAGGAGTAAAAAAGGCTGCCCCTGTTCGCCTGTCATCGGTTACTGCAGCTGATACTGACAGAATAAAAACAGATATATGTGAACTTGACAGGGTTCTTGGCGGAGGAATAGTGGAAGGCTCACTTGTTCTTGTCGGAGGTGATCCCGGAATAGGAAAATCCACATTACTATTACAGATGTGTTACAATCTTGCAAAAAATGGTAACAGCGTATTATACATTTCGGGAGAAGAGTCACTTGGCCAGATAAAACTTAGAGCACAGAGAGTGGGCGAAGCTTCTGATAATCTTATGGTGCTTTGTGAAACAAGTCTTGACACAATAGAGAATGTCCTTGAGAATGTGAAACCACAGATTGTTGTGATTGATTCAATACAGACAATGTACCGTGAAGAGGTTGGTGCTGCACCGGGCAGCGTCTCACAGGTAAGAGAGACAACAGCTGTTCTTATGCAGCTTGCAAAAGGTCTTAATATTTCAATATTTATTGTTGGACATGTGACAAAAGAAGGCGTTGTAGCAGGACCCAGAATGCTTGAACATATGGTTGATACAGTTTTATACTTTGAGGGCGATAAAAATGCCGCATACAGGATTTTACGAAGCGTAAAGAACAGATTTGGTTCAACTAATGAAATAGGCGTATTTGAAATGCGTCAGGAAGGGCTTGCTGAAGTTGCCAATCCATCTGAATATATGCTTACGGGAAGACCAGAGGAAGCGTCCGGCTCTGTTGTTGTGTGCCTTCTTGAAGGAACTAGACCGATTCTTGTGGAAATACAGGCACTGGTTTGTGATTCTAACTTTGGAATGCCAAGAAGAACAGCTGCAGGGGCTGATTACAACCGTGTGAATCTTCTTATGGCAGTACTTGAAAAAAGGGCAGGGATTCATCTTTCGGGAAGCGATGCATATGTGAATATAGCAGGTGGAATGAAGGTAAATGAACCTGCTATGGATCTGGGGATAGTGATGGCACTTGTCAGCAGTTTCAGGAACCGGCCGATGATGGAAAATACGATTGTTTTCGGCGAAGTAGGACTTGCAGGAGAAGTTCGTGCTGTAAGCCAGCCGCAGATAAGAATAAATGAGGCAGTTAAGCTTGGGTTTGGAAATTGTATACTTCCGCAGGTGTGCTTGAAAAATATTAAGAAAACTGATAAAATAAATCTTATAGGTATTAGCAGTGTTAAAGATGCGGTTAAGCTGATATAAGAACGATATTTAGTTTATGGAAAGACAAAGGAGGGGCTTTTGTGGAAAATCAGAATGACAATACTGAAATGATAAAAAATCTGACAAACATACTTGAAGGATTAGATAATTCACAGGAACAGCTTGAAAAAAATGCATTTGACGTGATTAATTCGTCTGATACTTCACTTAATCTTGTAAAAGAGAGTATAGGCAGTGTCGAAGAAATACTTGAAATGATAGATAATCTCAACAAAATAGTATCTGAGACATCTGGTAGAATCAATGAGTTAAAAGAATTATCCGGCAAAATAGAAGAATTTGCAGCAGTTATAAGCAACATTTCCAATAAAACAAACATACTGTCTCTTAATGCATCTATAGAAGCAGCAAGAGCAGGGGAACATGGAAGGGGATTTGCTGTAGTGGCAAGTGAAGTACGTAATCTTGCAGCACAGTCAGCAAAATCATCAAAAGAAATAACTGATACCATAGCACAGGTTCAGACTTCAGTTAGTGAGACAGTTGATGCCATGACAAATGTATATGACAATGCAGTTGCCCAAAAACATAAGGCAGATTCTGTAGGACAGGTGCTTCATAAAGTTGTTGATGCAGCATATGCAGCCAATGAGGTTGCAAGAAATATTGAAAATGAAATTGCATATCAAAGAGAAATAACAGATGAGGCAAGAGGTGCAATTGGTCTTAAATAGTTAATAACATTTAAGATTACATTAAAAATGAATTGAATTTGAATTGTTTAATTAAATATAAATGCATAATTTTGAAAAATTATGTAATTGGCTGTCTGAAATATCTAGTGTTTTTGTTTTGGTATCTAGTGCTTTTACCTTAATGGAGGCACTAGATATTGTAGTCTGACCTGTTAATTACAAAAAAGTCAAAAAAAGTTAAAAAAAATCAAAAAAAGGTGTTGACATATATAACCTTAGGTGATATTATAATCAAGTCGCCGCGAGCGACACACAAAACAAATGACTTACAGGCCAGCAGACATGCGGCTTTAAGTATATTGAACACTGATAACTGAACAGTAAAACAACCCTGAAAATTCTTTAAGAATTATTCAACGAACAGCATCTTAAACAGA
>NZ_JBBMES010000011.1:0-91696 GCF_040096395.1 Lachnospira hominis (ex Hitch et al. 2025)
CACCAGACCCGACACCAGACCCGACACCAGACCCAACACCGACGCCAGACCCTAAGCCGGAAAATCCGGGTTCTACGGTTGTTGATGATGTGATTGAAAAAACAGAAGGTGTTGACAAGGCTGTTGTAAAGGTTTCATCAGATGCAGTTAAAGTTACAGAGGAAGAAAAAGCACTTATTGAATCAGGAAAAGATTTACACATATCTGCTGAGATAAAGAATGCAAAAGACACAGTAACCAAAAAACAAAAAGAACTTATTGATTCTGAAGTAAAGAAATATGCCGAAAACGGTATCACAGGACTTTATCTTGACATTAAGATGACAAAGAAAATCGGTGATGACTACAAGGCAGCAGTGTCTGAATTAAGCACACCTGCAACATTCAGTGTTAAGATTGCAGATGAACTTAAAAATACTGATTCTTCAAAGGAAAGAACATACAGTGTTGTAAGAATTCATGGTGAAAAAGCTGAAGTTATAGACAGTACATTCGACGAGGCTTCATCAACACTTACATTCGCAACAGATAGATTTTCTGTATATGCTGTTGTTTATGAAGATAAGACAAAATCATTAGAAATTACTAAACCTGATAATGAAAATACAGATAACAATGTAGACAAACCTTCATCATCAGAGACAGTTACTCCTGATGACAGCCAGAATACAAATGCAGCACCTGAAACAGGTGATTCATTTGGAAAAGATATTATGGCAGCATCATTTGCTATGATAATCTGTGCTATGGGAGCAGCATATGTTTTAATGACAAGGAAGAGAAGACAGTTTTAATCAGCTATTCCTAATAATTTTAATATATGTTTAAGGCCGGGGCTGCACTTTAACGATTGAAAGTCGTTAAGGTGCAGCCCCCTTGCTTTGCATAATGAGATAAATTGTCGAAACACGTAATTTAAAGTTTAGTAATATACTACCAGATTTGACAAATTATGCATGTATACAGTCCTATAATATTTCCTGTCAGGAGGTGATAAAAAGGAAAGTAATTTATCTTGATGAATTTTTCGTAATCAATTTTATTATGGATTTTATAGTGCTTTGTATAACAAAAAAAATCTGTAAATTTGCTGCTACATATTTACAGATATTATTATCTGCCACTTTTGGGGCATTATGGTCTGTAATTGCGTTGATTGTACCGGAAAATATCAAAGGAGCGGTTAATATATGTACATATATTTTAATCAGTGCATTAATGATTAGAATATGTGCCGGAAAATGTAATTTTAAAGAATTAATAAGAGGTACTGCAATTCTTTTTGGAGTGACATTCTGCATGGCAGGAAGTATATACATGATTTATTACTATACATATGCCGGTTACTGGATTCGCATGAATCTTCTTAGTGACACAGAGCTGCTTATGTTTACAGCGTTATCGGTTGTAATTGTGGGGATGATTATAAAACAGATAATGGTGCGTATTGTATATGGTGAAAGTGAATGTCTTGTTAAAATAATATTTAATGACAAATGTTTTGATTTAAAGGGATATATAGATACGGGAAATGTACTAAAAGACCCATATTTCAAAAAGAGTGTATCAATAGTGGATTTGGAGTCGCTGAATTTTGGTGGTGACAGTATCAGACAGTTAATTCTAGATGATATAGAGCTTAATACAAAAGTGAAATACCATATGATTCCCTACAATTCGCTGGGATGTGAGAGCGGAATGTTAGAGGTTATTACAGTGGACAGCATGTACATATACACGAAGAAAAAAATCTATGCACAAAAAAATGCATTGATTGGGCTTAGCACAGTAAAATTATCATCGGATAATGAATTTAATGTACTTGTAAATATAGGAGCTGTGCAGGCAGAAAATTGTATAAAGGAATTAAAATTTGGAGGTTGTTATGGTTTTAAAAGTTGCGGTAGAAGATAGATTTCAATTTAAGGTTGTGCCAAATTTCAGAAATTTTTGTCTGTTAAAACAGTCGGATGTGCATTATATAGGTGGTACGGATGTCCTGCCGGCACCTCTGGCAGCAGATGAGGAGGCGGACGCAATTTCAAAACTTGGCACTCAGGACGAAAAAGGTGCAAAGTCACAGCTGATTGAGCATAATCTTAGACTTGTTGTATACATAGCAAAAAAATTTGACAATACGGGAGTGGGAGTAGAGGATTTAATTTCGATAGGTACGATTGGTCTTATAAAGGCGATTAATTCATATAATCCGGAAAAAAATATTAAGCTTGCAACATATGCTTCAAGATGTATAGAAAATGAAATATTGATGTATCTTAGAAGAAATAATAAGACAAAGGCAGAAGTTTCAATTGATGAACCTCTCAATGTTGACTGGGATGGGAATGAGCTTTTGCTGTCGGATATTCTTGGAACAGATGAAGATATTATATATAAAGATTTGGAAGATGAGGCTGAGAGAAAAATTCTTAGTAAAGCGATAGAAAAACTTTCAGACAGGGAACGTATGATAGTAGATTTAAGATATGGATTAAGTGCTTCGGATGGAATGGAAAAGACCCAGAAAGAAGTGGCAGATATGCTTGGCATATCTCAGTCATATATTTCGAGGCTTGAAAAAAAGATTATAAAGCGTCTGAAAAAAGAAATGATAAAAAATTCGTAAAAATAAGAAGAAAATGCATGACCGTTATCAGGGTTGTGCATTTTTTCTGTTCATTTTTATTGCAAAAAAGCTTGACAATTTGGCGTTACTTAGAGAAAATAAAAAGTGTATGCGTAAATGACGCAGGAATGGATATAAAATGGGTAAAAAGACGCTTAATAGAAATAAGAAAGAGAATCCACCCAAAAGATGGGACAAGATTATCGGTGCAGTTACATTACTGACAATCGTGATATTTGGATTTATTATATATAATGATTATAACGGAAGTTCATCAAAGACTGCAAGTGTAAATGCTGAAAAAAATACAGTTAAGCAGACAGAGTCTGAAAAGGTAACAAAAGCTGAGACTGATACAAAAAAGAATTCCAACAGGACGCAGGTTCAGGGAAATCCGACAGTCTGTATTGATGCAGCTCATGGCGGAAGCAGTACGGGAGGAGCGTCCGGTAATTATACAGAAAAGGCAATAACATTGTCAGTAGCATTAAAAGTGAAGGAATATCTTGAGGAGAGCGGAGTTAATGTCGTTATGACAAGAACTTCTGATAAAGATGTTACTAATGAACAGCGTGTAAAAACATGTAACGATTCCAAAGCATCTGCGATGGTTTCAATCCACATGAATTCAGCTGATAAGACAGTTACTGCAAAAGGGGCAGAGTGCTGGGTGCATACTAAAAAACCGGCAGATTCGCAAAAACTTGCAGAGGATATATTAAAACAGTTAAAGTCAGAGGCAGGATTTAATGACAGAGGCGTCAAGTACGGAACTATCGCTGACAATAAGGAAAATTATTATATTAATTCACATAGCTCATGTGCAAGCATGGTACTCCAGCTTGGTTTTATAACTGACAGCACAGATGTAAAGCTTGTGACAGATAAGCTTGATACTACGGCAACGGCAATAGCAGACGGTATAGTGGAATATCTTAACGGAAAAGCACACTAGCATGTAAGAATGGAGGATAACTTTGAATCAGGAAAATATCAGAAATTTTTGTATAATAGCACATATTGATCATGGCAAATCAACACTTGCTGACAGAATAATTGAAAAAACAGGTCTCCTTACAAGCAGGGAAATGCAGGAACAGGTGCTTGATAATATGGATCTTGAAAGAGAAAGAGGAATTACAATCAAGGCCCAGACTGTAAGAACTGTATATAAAGCAGAGGATGGACAGGAGTATATTTTTAATCTTATTGATACTCCGGGTCATGTTGATTTTAATTATGAAGTTTCAAGAGCACTGGCAGCGTGTGACGGTGCTATACTCGTTGTAGATGCCGCACAGGGAATAGAAGCACAGACGCTTGCAAATGTATATCTTGCACTTGACCATGACCTTGATGTATTTCCTGTTATTAATAAAATTGACCTTCCGAGTGCAGAACCACAGCGTGTAATTGATGAAATTGAGGATGTTATAGGAATTGAAGCACAGGATGCACCACAGATTTCAGCAAAGAATGGTATCAACATTGAAGCCGTTCTTGAACAGATTGTAAAGAAAATTCCGGCACCAAAAGGTGATGCGAAAGCTCCGCTTGCAGCACTTATATTTGACTCGATTTATGATGCTTACAAAGGCGTTATTGTATTCTGCCGTATAAAAGAGGGTACTGTTAAAAAAGGTACAAAGATAAGAATGATGGCAACAGGTGCTGTAGAGGAAGTCGTTGAAGTTGGATATTTCGGTGCAGGACAGTTTATACCTTGTGATGAACTTTCAGCCGGAATGGTTGGATATATAACAGCAAGCATTAAAAATGTATCTGATACACGCGTTGGTGATACTATAACAGATGATGAAAGACCATGCAGTGAACCACTTCCAGGTTACAAGAAAGTTAATCCTATGGTTTATTGTGGACTTTATCCGGCTGATGGTGCAAAGTATCAGGATTTGAGAGATGCACTTGAAAAATTACAGTTAAATGATGCATCGCTTCAGTTTGAACCTGAGACATCAATAGCTCTTGGATTCGGTTTCAGATGTGGGTTCTTAGGACTTCTTCATCTTGAAATTATTCAGGAGAGACTTGAAAGAGAATACAATCTTGACCTTGTAACAACGGCACCGGGCGTTATTTACAAAGTTCATAAGACTAATGGTGAAGTTATTGACCTTACAAATCCGTCAAACATGCCTGACCCGTCAGAGATTGACTATATGGAAGAACCTATGGTAAGTGCAGAGATTATGGTTACTACTGAATTTGTCGGTTCTATCATGAAGCTTTGTCAGGAAAGACGAGGCGTGTATAACGGAATGGAATATATTGAACAGACAAGAGCGTTGTTAAAATATGACCTTCCGCTTAATGAGATAATTTATGATTTCTTTGATGCTTTAAAATCACGTTCGAGAGGATATGCTTCATTTGATTATGAGATGAAAGGTTATGAAAAATCTAATCTTTGCAAACTTGATATTCTTATTAACAAAGAAGAAGTCGATGCACTTTCATTTATTGTATTTGCGGGAAGTGCCGAGGAACGTGGCCGTAAGATGTGTGAAAAACTCAAAGGAGAGATTCCCAGACAGCAGTTTGAGATTCCTATTCAGGCAGCAATCGGAAGCAGGGTAATTGCCAGAGAGACAGTAAAGGCATTAAGAAAAGATGTTCTTGCAAAATGTTATGGCGGTGATATTTCGCGTAAAAAGAAACTTCTTGAAAAACAGAAGGAAGGAAAGAAGCGTATGCGTCAGATAGGAAATGTTGAGATTCCTCAGAAGGCGTTCATGAGCGTATTAAAATTAGATGAAGAATAGGCAGAGACTGGGGATATATATACATATCCCCTTTTGTGTTAAAAAATGTGCATATTGTGATTTTTTATCATTCCCGGCGACAAAAGAAGTGCAGGAAAAGTATATGTCATCACTTGAATCTGATATAAAATATTGCGTTTCAAAGTATGGTGCAAGGTTTGATGATTATATTGTAGATACAGTATTTTTTGGAGGCGGAACACCGTCTTATGTAAGTCCACAGCTTATTGCGGGGATACTTAAAACATTAAAAAGTGAATTTGCATTTGACGAAAATCCCGAAATTTCAATAGAGTGTAATCCGGGGACTATAGATGACGAAAAAATGCGTGTTTATGCTGAAAGCGGATTTAACAGATGCAGTATCGGACTGCAGTCGGTTCAGGATGACCTCTTAAAACAGATAGGAAGAATTCATACATTTAAAGAATTTGAAGAGGGATTTTCTGCGGCAAGAAATGCAGGCTTTAAAAATATTAACATTGATGTAATGTCGGCACTTCCGGGACAGAGCGTTACGGATTATGTGAACGGCCTTAATAAAATTATTGAATATAAACCTGAACATATATCGGCATACAGCCTTATTGTTGAGGAGGGGACGCCGGTTTATGAGCATCCAGAAAGTTTTCTCCCGCTTCCGTCGGAGGACGATGAACGGGAAATGTACTATGAAACTGACAGAATTCTTAAAAAAGCTGGATTTGACAGATATGAGATATCGAATTATTCAAAAAAAGGATTTGAATGCAGGCACAATGTCGGATACTGGGAAAGAAAAGATTATCTTGGATTCGGGCTTGGTGCATCATCGCTTTTTGAAAATGTCCGCATGAAAAATATTTCAGATATGAATAAATATATCGGAAATGCGGGAAAGTCGGATTTGTATGAGGATATTGAAATTCTTACAGCAAATGACTGCATGGAAGAGTTTATGTTTCTGGGGCTGCGTATGATGAAAGGTGTGAGCAGCCGGAGATTTCTTAAATTGTTCAATAAAAATATTAATGATGTATATGCAGAACCTTTGGAAGAAAATATTAAAAATAATCTTCTTTGCAAGTACAGGGATGACAGCGGTGAATCATGGTATTGCCTTACACCGCATGGAATTGACATAAGTAATACTGTTATGGCTGATTTTATGCTGTAAAACTGTTAATAAACTGCTTCGGTGTAATTCCTGTAAATTGTTTGAATTCACGCTGGAAATGTGCCTGGTCTGAATAAGAACTGTTCTGTATAAATTCAGAATTCTGGCGGAAAGGATTTTTAAAGATTTCATCAAGTGCGTATTGAAAACGTACATATCTGCAATAATCTTTCGGTCCGAATCCGTAATAAGATGTAAATATTCTGTTGATATGGCGGCATGAAAATCCTGTCTGTTCTGCAAGCAGTGAGACTGAAATGTCGCCTTTTGAATGGATTATCATTGAACGCATATTTTCAATTTCAACAGGACAATGTGTAATCTGGAAACTGTTTCTAAGAAAAGAGTTAAAATGTTCAACCCGTTTATCATAATTTCCGGTTGTCAGAAGTTTCTGCACGAAATCGTCAGGCTGTGAATCATTATAAGATGGTATATAAAAAGCATTATCATCCATAACAGATATAAAACATCCGCTGATATCTTCAACTGTATCAGCAGGTATTTCGGTTATGTTCCGGCATCTGTCTATGATTGAAAGATTATAGTTGCCTTTTTTGTTGTATAAAATTATGAAAACAGTATATGATGATGGTATTATTTTTATATATGTATGATTTTCTTGGCTTGTTGAAAAGTTTATGTCATCATAAATTTTCATGTATGAAGGGCAAAGCTGTTCAGGTATTTCACAGCTGCCAAAATTTAACTCAATAAATGGCTGGATAAGCCTGTTTTGCGTGAATGTCATGTGCTTTATAATCCTTTATAATTCCTTGTTAAAAGAGGTATTTACTATGCTTTATTAAATAATAATAAACAAAAAATAAAAAAAGTCAATAAACATGTCCGATTTTTTCAATAAATAAAAAATTACATATGTATAATAAAGTTAAATTAAACGAAGCGATACACAAAGGCGTGTAACCAATCAGATGTGGTTACACGCCTTTTTTCTTTTCGTTTGATAAGCCTCGCGGGAGAACAGGATCCACTCTTTAAAGGCAGAATAAGAATATGAATTTAAGGGAGGAAAAAATTATGGAATTTTCACCGGTTAATACCGCGTGGGTGCTTATAGCGGCTGCGTTAGTATTTTTTATGCAGGCTGGTTTCGCAATATTGGAATCAGGTCTTACAAGAGCAAAAAATGCAGGTAACATTATTATGAAGAACCTTATGGACTTTTGTATAGGAACACCAATCTACTGGTTTATCGGATTTGGTATTATGTTTGGTACAGGTTCACTGGTTGGGGGAATCGATTTATTTACAAGAGGAGATTATTCAGCAGTAACTCCTGACGGCGTTCCTTTTTACGCATTCTTTATTTTCCAGACAGTATTCTGTGCAACAGCAGCAACTATTGTTTCAGGTGCTATGGCTGAGAGAACAGATTTTAGGGCTTACTGCATTTACAGTGCAATAATTTCACTTATTGTTTATCCTGTATCAGGTCACTGGATATGGGGCGGCGGCTGGTTAGCTGATATGGGCTTCCATGATTTTGCCGGTTCATGTGCAGTACATATGGTAGGCGGATGTGCAGCACTTGTCGGTGCGATTGTTCTCGGACCTCGTATCGGTAAATATGATAAGAACGGAAAGCCAAGAGCTATTCCGGGTCATAACCTTACAATGGCAGCACTTGGTGTATTTATTCTCTGGTTCTGCTGGTTTGGTTTTAATGGTGGTTCGACAGTTGCAATGGAAGGAACTACAGTTGCAGCAGGCGGTGTAGGAGAGATTACAATGGGGGCTCTTGCAGGTTCGGTCTTCTCAACAACAAACCTTTGTGCAGCAGTTGCTACAATCGTTGCTATGATGTTTACATGGATTAAATATAAGAAACCTGATGTTTCTATGTCACTTAATGGCACACTTGCAGGACTTGTTATGGTAACAGCAAGTACAGACTGTATCGATATGTATGGTGCAGCAATTGAAGGTATCATTGCTGGTATAGCAGTTGTTGTTGGTATTGAATTTATTGATAAA
Source organism: Lachnospira hominis (ex Hitch et al. 2025) (assembly GCF_040096395.1). Classification (NCBI taxonomy): domain Bacteria; kingdom Bacillati; phylum Bacillota; class Clostridia; order Lachnospirales; family Lachnospiraceae; genus Lachnospira; species Lachnospira hominis (ex Hitch et al. 2025). Next base: position 8,564 of record NZ_JBBMES010000011.1, read on the forward strand.
GTATTAAAAGTTGATGACCCGGTAGGTGCTGTAGGTGTTCATGGTGTTAATGGTTTTTTAGGTACACTTTGTGTAGGACTTTTCTCAACAGGCCAGAATGGTGTAGGAAAAGGTCTTTTCTATGGCGGTGGATTCACACAGCTTGGAATTCAGGCACTTGGTATTATCTGCGTTCTTGCATGGGTTGGTGTAATGATGACTATTACATTTACAATATTAAAGCACACAGTTGGTTTAAGGGTTGCACCTGAAATTGAAATTGCCGGTCTTGACCAGGCTGAGCATGGTCTTGCTAGTGCATATGCAGGTTTTGAAATTTCTACATCTGAGCTTACATCTGACAGCGATTATGATGTAATTGGTTCTGAGAAGATGGAAGATTCAGTTCCGGCAGTAGTTAAATCTCTTGATGTTCCTGACGGAAAGAAGATTACAAAAGTTGAGATACTTATGAAGCAGGAAAGATTCGAGAAGTTAAAGAAAGCAATGAACGAAATCGGTGTAACAGGTATGACAGTTACACAGGTTCTTGGATGTGGTACACAGAAAGGTGCACCTGAATATTATCGTGGTGTTCCTGTTGAAATGCAGCTTCTCCCTAAGATTCAGGTTGAGATGGTTATATCAAAAGTTCCTACGATGGATGTTATTAATGCAGCCAGACAGGCACTTTATACAGGACATATTGGTGATGGCAAGATATTTGTATATGATGTCGAAGATGTTGTCAAGGTACGTACCGGTGAATCAGGATATGATGCATTACAGGGTGCGGACGATTAATTAGCTGCTATATTGCGTTACTCCGGCAATATAGAATATATAACACATAATACACAAAGACCGGCTGCAGTTTATCTGTGGCCGGTCTTTGGTTATGTATGATAGGAAATTATGCCTGTAAATACATTACGTTCTTGAACTATTATAAAAATGTATGATAGAATAAATAAAAAATAAGGAGGTTTAATCTAATATGGCATTAAAACGTATTTCCGACAGTATTTTATATGTTGGAGCAGATGATAGAACAATAGATTTATTTGAAAATCAGTATCCTGTAAGCAATGGTGTTACTTATAACTCATATGTCATTAAAGACAGTAAAATTGCTGTTATGGATACAGTGGATGAAAGAGCAACAGACCAGTGGTTTGATAATCTTGAAGAAGCATTTGAGGGAAAGGCACCGGATTATCTTGTAGTGTCACATCTTGAACCTGACCATTCAGGAAATATTGAGCGTTTCTTAAAAAAATACCCGGATACAATTGTTGTTGCGAATGCAAAAACATTTGCAATGCTTCCGCAGTTTATTGATATTGATGTACCGGAAGATAAAAGATTTGTTGCGGCAGAAGGAACAACACTTGCACTTGGAAAGCATGTTCTTACATTTGTGATGGCTCCAATGGTTCACTGGCCTGAAGTTATGGTGGAATATGAAAGTACAGAAAAAGTGCTTTTTTCTGCAGATGGTTTCGGAACATTTGGTGCATTGGGAGACAGGCTTAAAACATCAGAACTTGAAAATATGCCACAGAGCTGGGCAGATGAAGCAAGAAGATATTTTATTAATATTGTTGGAAAGTATGGTCCTTCAGTCCAGGGTCTTTTAAAGAAAGCATCTGCACTTGATATAAGTGTGATAGCACCTCTTCACGGACCTGTGATTGATAAGGATTTTGATTTTTATATTGATAAATATATGAAATGGTCATCATACCAGCCTGAAGAAAAAGGCACTGTGATAGCTTATTCGACACTTCATGGTAATACACGAAAAGCAGCATTAAAACTTGGAGATGATTTGAAAAAATTATCTGATGAACCGGTTGTTGTATACGATTTATCAAGAGATGATTGTGCAAAAGCAGTTGCAGACAGCTTCAGGTTTGATAAACTTGTACTGGCAGGAGTTACTTATGACGGCGGTCTGATGCCTTGCATGGAAGATTTCATTTATCATCTTAAAATGAAAAATTATCAGAACAGAAAGGCAGCCGTAATCGAAAATGGTTCATGGGGACCGGTTGCAGGCAAACTTATGACTGATGCACTTGCATCATTTAAAAATATGAATGTTTGTGAGATAAAAGTAACAATTAAGACAAGGTTGAATGCAAAAAATGAGTCTGAATTATCAGATTTGGCAAAATGGCTGCTGAATTAATTTTAAATTTTATATAAATTGCTAATATTTTAACAAGGCATTATTACTGAATTATGTATTTTAATTGATAATTTGGAATAATGCCTTTACTTTTTAGTTAATTGATACTAAAATAATAAATATCGGAGTGGTATGCACTCCACCAAATTCTTTATACGAAGTGAGGTATAAATTTATGGCAAGAAAAATGAAAACCATGGATGGTAATACAGCTGCTGCACACGTATCTTATGCGTTTACAGAAGTAGCTACAATCTATCCTATTACACCTTCTTCACCTATGGCTGATTATACAGATCAGTGGGCCACACAGGGAAGAAAAAACATTTTTGGCAACACAGTTAAACTTGTAGAACTTGAATCAGAGGGCGGTGCTTCAGGTGCTTTCCACGGTTCACTTGCTGCAGGTGCACTTACAACAACTTATACAGCATCACAGGGTCTTCTTCTTATGATTCCTAACATGTATAAGGTTGCCGGCGAGTTATTACCTGGTGTTATTGATGTTTCTGCAAGAGCATTAGCATCACACGCATTATCAATTTTCGGTGATCATCAGGATATTTATGCCTGTCGTCAGACTGGTTTTGCTATGTTATGTAGCAACAGTGTACAGGAAGTTATGGACTTAGGAGCAGTTGCTCATCTTGCTGCAATTGAAGGCCGTGTACCATTCCTTCATTTCTTTGATGGCTTCCGTACATCTCATGAAATTCAGAAAGTTGAAGTATGGGATTATGAAGACTTAAAGGAAATGTGCGATATGGATGCAGTTGCTGCATTTAAGAAGAGAGCACTTAATCCAGAGCATCCTGTTCTTCATGGTTCAGCTCAGAACCCAGATATTTTCTTCCAGGTAAGAGAAGCTTGTAATCCATATTACGATGCAATACCTGATTTGGTTGAAAAGTACATGAACATGGTTAATGCTAAGATTGGCACAGATTATAAGCCATTTAACTATGTTGGTGCTCCAGATGCAGAAAAAGTTATCATTGCTATGGGTTCTGTATGCGAAACTATCGATGAGACAATTGATTATATGCTTGCTAAGGGCGAAAAAGTCGGTGCTATTAAAGTACGTCTTTACAGACCATTTTCAGCTAAGCATCTCCTTGCAGTTATGCCTAAGTCAGTTAAGACAATCAGCGTAATTGACAGAACAAAGGAGCCTGGTTCAATCGGTGAGCCACTTTACCTTGATGTGGTTGCTGCATTAAAGGGAACAGAATTCGAGAGCGTTAAAGTCCTTAATGGTCGTTATGGTCTTGGTTCTAAGAATACAACTCCTGCTGATATCTTTGCTATTTTTGCAAATGAGGATAAGGCTGGATTTACTGTTGGTATCGTAGATGATGTTACTAATACATCACTTCCTCGTACAGAGACAGCTAACACAGCTCCTGCCGGAACAACTTCATGTAAGTTCTGGGGTCTTGGTGCTGATGGTACTGTAGGTGCTAACAAGAACTCTATTAAGATTATCGGTGATCATACTCCTATGTATGCTCAGGCATATTTTGATTATGATTCAAAGAAGTCAGGTGGTGTTACAACATCTCACCTTCGTTTTGGTAAGACTCCTATTAAGTCTACATACCTTATTGATAAGGCTGATTTTGTTGCATGTCACTGTCCTGCATACATGAATAAATATGACATGGTTCAGGATGTTAAGGATGGCGGTACATTCCTTCTTAACTGTGAATGGTCTCCGGAAGAAGTCGGAAATCATATTCCTGGACAGGCTAAGAGATATATGGCTGAACATAATGTTAAGTTCTATATCATTGATGGTATTAAGCTTGGTAAGGAAATTGGTCTTGGCGGACGTATCAATACTGTACTTCAGTCAGCATTCTTCAAACTTGCCAATATCATTCCTGAGGATGAAGCTATCCAGTATATGAAAGAGAAAGCTCTTGCTTCATATGCTAAGAAGGGTGATGATATTGTTCAGATGAACTATCAGGCAATTGAAAGAGGTGCCAATGAAGTTGTTGAAGTACCAGTTCCGGCAGAATGGAAAGACTGCAAGGACGAGGTTCTTGGCGAACAGGCAGTTTCAGGTAAACCTGAAGTTCTTGATTTCGTAAATAACATTCAGAAGCCAATCAATGCCTGCCAGGGTGATAAACTTCCGGTTTCTACATTTAAGAATGTTATTGATGGTACATTTCCACAGGGAACAGCAGCTTATGAAAAGCGTGGTGTTGCAGTAGATGTTCCATGTTGGAATTCAGAAGGATGTCTTCAGTGTAACCAGTGTGCATATGTATGTCCTCATGCAGTAATCAGACCAGTTGTAATGAATGAGGAAGAAAAGAACAATGCACCTGCAGGCATGAAGGTTACACCTATGACTGGTATGCCTGGATACTACTTTACAATGACTGTATCTGTACTTGACTGTACAGGTTGTGGTTCATGTACAAATGTTTGTCCTGGTAATAACAGAAATGATGTATTAAAGATGGCTTCACTTGAAACTCAGATGGATGAGCAGAAGTTCTTTGAATATGGACTTACTGTTTCAGACAAGCCAGAAGTTCTTGAGAAGTTCAAGAAGGGTACAGTTAAGGGTTCACAGTTCGTTCAGCCATTACTTGAGTTCTCAGGTGCTTGTGCAGGATGTGGTGAGACACCTTATGCTAAGCTCATTACACAGATTTGTGGTGACAGAATGCTTATTGCCAATGCAACAGGTTGTTCATCAATCTGGGCCGGTTCATCTCCATCAACTCCATATACAGTAAATAAGGCTGGTAAGGGACCTGCTTGGGGCAACTCATTATTTGAAGATAATGCTGAGTTTGGTTTTGGTATGAAACTTGCTCAGGATGCTAACAGAGCAGCATTAAAGAATAAGCTCGATGAAATCCTTGCTTCAACAGATAATGCTGATGTTAAGGCAGCTATCGATGAGTACTATGCTACATATGAAGATGGCGAAGCTAATGCAAAGGCTACAGATAAACTCGTTGCAGCACTTGAAGCTTGTGGATGCGATAAGGCTCAGGAAATTCTTAAAGAAAAAGAATTCCTTTCAAAGAAGTCACAGTGGATATTCGGTGGTGACGGATGGGCTTATGATATCGGTTACGGCGGACTTGATCATGTTCTTGCAGCAAATAAGGATGTCAATGTATTCGTCTTCGATACAGAAGTTTATTCTAACACAGGCGGACAGGCTTCTAAGTCTACTAACCTTGGTGCAATCGCTCAGTTCGCAGCAGCAGGTAAGGATGTTAAGAAGAAAGACCTTGCAGCAATTGCTATGAGCTATGGATACATCTATGTAGCACAGGTTGCTATGGGTGCTGATATGAACCAGTGTGTAAAGGCTATTCAGGAAGCTGAAAGCTACAATGGTCCATCACTTGTAATTGGTTATGCTCCATGTATCAACCATGGTATCCGTAAGGGTATGTCTAAAGCTATGGAAGAAGAGAAACTTGCAGTACAGTCAGGTTACTGGCATCTGTTCAGATTCGATCCTAGAAAAGCACTTGAAGGAAAGAATCCATTTACTCTTGATAGCAAGGCACCTACTAAGGAATATCAGGAATTCATCATGGGTGAGAGCCGTTACATCAACTTGAAGAAGCAGAATCCAGAAAGAGCAGCTAAGCTCTTTGGTGAAGCCGAAGCAAATGCAAAGGCTAAGTATGAAGCACTTGTTAAGAGAGCAGAAGACTAATTTATAAACAATTGAAGAGTTGTTAAATTTTAAGAACCCCATAGGCGTAAGCCAATGGGGTTCTTTTAGAATAGAATAAATTTAATATTCCATTTATAGAATGCAAAGGAACTTATATTTATGCAGGCAACAAAATTGAGTCTGCATCCGCATGATAATCGTATGCCTGCCACGTATAGATAGTTTTATCGTGCAAAGTCAAGGTTTATGGCACCATTGCTTGTCTGGGCATTGATAGTGTTTGAAGTTGATGAATAAGATGAGTAATCGGTTGAATGGCTCTCACCGTTTACTTTGACAGAACCGTTGCTCGTTTTTCCGTATATTGAATACTCTGATTCAGGACGGTTTACATCTATGTCAACAGAACCATTAGAAGTTTTTGCTGTGAATGAGTCCTTTATAAGACCGGCAACTTCAATTTTTCCATTGGATGTTTTTAGATTTGAATCTCCGCTGAAATTTCCATTAAGACTGATAAGACCATTTGAAGTCTTTATCTGAGTCTGCTTTGAAACGGAAAGATTATTAAATTTAATAGCACCGTTACTTGTTTCGATATTTAAAATTTCAGTGTTTAATGCACAGTCTGACTTTATGGCACTGTTATCAGTATTTATTTTAATTGAACTGATAAGTGGGGAACCGGCAGGCACATAAATAGTTATTGAATTATCAAGTGGTTTGAATAACAGATTAATGATGCCGACCATTTCCCAGCCTGAATGAGATGCCTGCGTTACTGAGATTTTACCATTTGATGTATTTATTTCAGGTGCATTTTTATAATAATTATATGTTGCAACAATGCCCCATTTATCGTTTTCTGAAGGCACAAATTTGATAGCTGCGTTTGAAACATTGATATCTATTGCATTGATATCTGTTATATCATATGCTTCATAAGTATAGGTATCTTTTTGCGGCACAATTCTGATTCCGTGAGATGTCCAGTCGATAAATATGCCGCTTTTGGCACCGGCAAGAATCCCGGATATGGCAAGGATGGCACCTATAGCAAACATTATGCCTGCTGTTATACATGCGATTTTTGTGAATTTTTTCATTGGATACCTGCCTTTCCGGAATAAGCTTTACGTGTTTTCCTTTTTTTAATAAATTGTTTGATTTTTTTGATTATAAATGAAATAAGATCCTTTGTTCCGAGTATCATCCATATAAGAAGCAAAGAAAATAAAATTCCCATAGCACACAATACGAGTCCGGCTCCGATAAGCATTGTCCCGGTTGGAGCATGTGTAAAAAGCGTAGGAAAGCCAGCTGCAAAAACAAGCAGACCTGCAAATATAAGGCATATTCCTACAACTCCTGCAGCAAATATAAGGCTCAAAATAACCATGAAAAGCGAAAAAACAAGTGATAATATAACAATCCCGGCTGTGAACCATATCGGGCATGTAAGCACAGCAATAATTGCTATAATGACAGCTTTTGATGTGTTATTTTCATTGACAGGCTGCTGATAATTAATTCCATAGCTGCTGCATATCTTGGCTGCCAGCTGTTCGGGTGTTCCCAGCTCTGCCATAACAGATGCAAAGTTTTCTTCTCCTGCATCATCAAAATATTCCCTGTAATATTGCATTGTATTCTGTGCTTCGACAGGTGGAAGCTGCGATATGCAATATTGCAGTCTGGTAAGATATTCTTCCTTGTTCATCCCAAATCCTCCTTGTTTATAAGAATTCCATCGAGTCTTTCTTTATAGGAAATCCATTCGTTACGCAAAAAAATAAGCTGCGATTTTCCGTAATCAGTCAGCACATAATACCGTCGGTTGCGTCCGTTGAATGGCTGGTCGTAGGTTGAAAGAAGCCCGTCTTTAGTTAGTCTTCTAAGAACCGGGTACAGTGTGGATTCTGAGATATCGACAACAGATTTTACTTTCTGCGTGAGTGCATATCCGTACAGTGGTTCTTCTTCCAAAGCTGATAAAACACAGGCATCAAGTAGTGCAGAACCAATCTGAAATACCATAAATATCAAAACTCCTTTCATATAAAAATTTCAACAATATTATATATTATATAGTATTGTTGAGATTATATTATAATATATGGTTTAATATGTCAATATTATTTTTACAACACAGTTGAAGAAATCGTATTTGTACTGTAAAATTAATTTATTGTGATAATATTTTTGGAATCATTAAATATAAAGTAAAAATTTGTGATCAAAGAACAGGAGACTATATGTCAGTAATAAAGTCGTTAATATTAGCATTTTCAATGTATTCAAGAATTCCGGTGCCACATGTGCGGCTTGAAGAAAAGGATATGAAATATACGTTTGGGTTTTTCCCGCTTGTCGGAGTGGTTATTGGTGCACTTTTTTCAGGCTGGCTTATTTTTGCAAGAAAGTTTTGCATTGGAACGATTACATCGATGTGTGTTTCTGGTGTTTTTTTGCTGCTTATAACTGGTGGAATTCATATTGATGGATATATGGATACGATGGATGCTGTCCATTCATATGGAAACCGTGAGAAAAAATTAGAGATTCTTAAAGATTCCCATATTGGAGCATTTGCTGTTATTATGCTTGCTACATATGTACTTGCAGCAGCGGGTGCATTTTCATATATTTTTGAAAATAAAAATACGGATATATATATTATTATGGGGTGTGTTTTTTATCTTTCAAGAATATCAAGTGCATTTGCAGCAGTTAATTTTAAAAGTGCAAGAAATGGCGGAATGCTTAACAGTGTTGTACGGTCTGTGTCCGGAAATGTTGTGAATATAATGATACTTTTAAATTATATTATATGTATTGCAATTATGACTTATGTTAATGCTTTTGCAGCTGCATTGTGCCTTATTGTGCAGGCTGCAGTGCTTGTTTATTACAGGATATGGTCATATAAAATATTTGGCGGTGTGACAGGAGACCTTGCGGGCTGGTTTTTGTGCATGAGTGAATTGTGCTGCATGATAGTGCTTGTATTTGTTTAGAAGGGAGATTTTTGCTTATGAAATTATATGTAGGCGGGGCATGGCAAGGAAAATGTGACTATGTTTCGGGTAAATTTCAAAATAAACCGACAATTGTGCAGGGAGACAGATGTACAAAGGAAGATATGAAAAATGCAGACATAATTAATCATTTTCATGAGTATGTTTACAGATGCGTTCAGAATGGCGATGGCATGGACGATTTTGCGGAATGGATATATGAAGTTAATCCATCAGTCTGCATTATATGTGATGAAGTTGGGAGTGGAATTGTCCCGATTGATAAAAATATGCGTGATTACAGGGAACTTGTAGGAAGAGTATTATGCAGGCTTGCACAAAAATCTGATGAAATGGAGAGGATTACCTGCGGTGTAGGGATGAGAATAAAATGAAAATAGTATTAATCAGACATGGAATGACCGAGGGAAATGTCAGCAGAAGATATATTGGAATCACAGATGAAAATCTTTGTCCCAAAGGGCAGCAAATATTAAATGAAAATATAAAAAGTAGAAAGTATCCAATGGCAGACATTGTGTTTTCAAGTACGATGAAAAGATGTGTCCAGACGGCAAAAATCATTTATCCGGAAAAGGATATTTTAAAAGAAGAACTTCTAAAAGAATGTGATTTTGGAATTTTTGAGGGAAAAAATTATATGGAGCTGTCGGACGAGCCTTTATATCAGCAATGGATTGACAGTGGAGGAAGCAATACATTTCCGGGTGGTGAGAATCCTTATGATTTCAGGAAGCGGAGTGTTGAAGGTTTTTATAAGTGTATGGATTTTGTATACAGGATGAATTGTGAAGATAAGAAAATTGAAACTGTTGCGTTTGTTGTGCATGGGGGGACAATAATGTCAGTTATGAGCAATGCCTTTGGCGGAGATTATTATGATTATTCCTGCATAAATGGCAGTGGATATATATTGGAGTGTAAGTTTGATGAAAATAATTTATTACATTATTCCGGTTATTGCGGGCTGGATTCTTGACCTGATTATAGGAGATCCGCACTGTATTTATCATCCGGTAAGGCTGATAGGATGGCTTATCGGAAAACTTGATAAAATGCTTTATAAGGACACAGACAGCAACCGGAAAAAATATTATAAAGGTATGCTTCTCTGGGTACTTGTGATGCTGGCAACAGGTGGAGTGACAGCGGCTGGTCTTTATATTTTTTATCGTATAAATGTGACAGCAGGGCTTATTGCTGAGTCGGTTATGTGTTATCAGCTTATTGCAGCAAAATCATTAAAAGATGAAAGCATGAAAGTGTATTACAGACTAAAAGAAAATAATATTGAAAAAGCCAGATATGCAGTATCGATGATTGTAGGAAGAGATACAGAAAAACTTGATGAGACAGGAATAACAAAGGCTGCGGTTGAGACAGTTGCGGAAAATACATCTGACGGAATTGCAGCACCATTGTTTTACATTGTATTTTTCGGAGCAGCAGGTGGATTTATGTACAAAGCGGTTAATACAATGGATTCAATGATTGGATATAAAAATGACAAATATATGTATTTTGGAAGATTTGCGGCAAAAGCAGATGATGTTGTCAATTTTATTCCGGCACGGCTTGCATCATGGATTATGATTGCAGCTACGGGGGTTGTGCAGATATTTTCAAAAGATAAAAAATACAACATGAAAGATGCATTAAGAATTTACAGGCGTGACAAACATAATCATTCAAGCCCGAATTCGGCACATACGGAATCAGTCTGTGCCGGTGCATTGGGGGTAAGGCTTGCCGGTGATAATTATTATTTTGGGAAACTTGTGAAAAAGCCGTATATCGGTGATGACAGCCGTCCGGTAGAGATTGAAGATATAAAAAGAGTAAATATTCTTTTGTATGTCACAACATTTTTATGTATTATCATGGCTGCAGCTGTAAGAATTATTATATTTTTGGGAAGGATGTGTGTCTGATGGCAAAAAATCTTATGATACAGGGGACAATGTCCAATGCGGGGAAAAGCATTGTGACAGCCGGGATTTTAAGAGTTCTTAAACAGGATGGCTACAGAGTGGCTCCGTTTAAATCACAGAATATGGCACTCAATTCATATATAACAAAAGATGGGTTTGAGATGGGACGTGCACAGGTTATGCAGGCAGAAGCAGCCGGAACAGAGCCAGCTGTCAGCATGAATCCGATTCTTTTAAAACCTACAAGCGATGTAGGCTCGCAGGTGATTGTAAATGGAATTCCGTTAAAAAATATGCCGGCTTCAGAGTATTTTAAGTATAAGACAAAACTTATTCCTGATATTATGAATGCATATGAGAAACTTGATAAAGCTTATGATGTAGTTGTAATCGAAGGTGCGGGCAGTCCTGCCGAGATAAATCTGAAAAAAAACGACATTGTTAATATGGGCATGGCAAAACTTGTTGATGCACCGGTGCTGCTTGTTGGTGATATAGACCGTGGCGGTGTGTTTGCACAGCTTGTCGGAACGATCATGCTTCTTGAAGAAGAAGAGAAAAGGCGTATTAAAGGTCTTGTTATTAATAAGTTCAGAGGTGACAAAAAGATATTGGAACCGGGACTTGTACAGCTTACAGATATATGCAGAATTCCAGTTGCGGGAGTAATTCCATATATGTATCTTGATATAGATGATGAGGACAGTCTTTCAGAGAGGCTTGATAATGGTGAAAGCTATGATAGCACAGAGGAAGTGCTTGTTGATATTGCGGTTATAAAACTTCCGCATATATCTAATTTTACAGATTTTAACGCACTTGAATCATCGAATGGTGTGCATGTCAGGTATGTAAATGACGTGTTACGTTTTGGAAACCCGGATTTCGTTATTATTCCCGGGACTAAAAATACAATAGGTGATATTAAGTGGTTAAGACAGAGCGGGCTGGAAAACTGCATTTTAAAAGCGGCATCGACAGATATACCGGTTATGGGTGTATGCGGCGGTTTTCAGATGCTTGGAATGTATATAAGTGATGAAGATGGTACTGAGGCAGGCGGGAATATAAGAGGAATCGGACTTCTTCCCGTTGTTACAGAATTTTCATCAAAGAAACACCAGACCAGAACACAGGCGGTTATATGTGCGTCAGAACACGGGATGATGTGGGATGCTGCAGGTATATGGGAAAATCTAAATGGAATTAAAGTATCAGGATATGAAATTCATATGGGTGAGAGCACAATTCTTGATTCGTCAGAGGATGACGGATTTTATGGAATTGTGAGTACCGGCAGGCCGTTTTCTGTTTTATCAGACGAAAAAGAGGATGGCTGTGTGAATGGAAATGTATGTGGTACATATATTCATGGGATTTTTGATAATGAGGAGTTCCTTTTAAAGCTGCTTAAATTACTTTGTGAAAGAAAAGGAATTACATATGAAGCAGATAATGTCATAAGTGTCAAAAAAAGAAAAGAAAAAGAGTATGATAAGCTTGCAGATATGATTCGCACAAATATGGATATTGAAATGGTTTATAAAATAATCGGATTGTAAATGGAGGGAGGAATATAAGCATGATTAAAGATAATGATATGACAGATAAAATCCAGATGAAAAAAGAAACAGGGCTTGTACATATTTATACAGGGGACGGCAAAGGAAAGACTACAGCAGCAGCCGGTCTTGCACTCAGAGCCGCAGGATGCGGGCTAAAGGTCATATTTGCACAGTTTATGAAAGGGAGAGCAAGCGGGGAGGTCGATGCATTTGCACAGGTACCGGACGTAATGGTTTTAAGGGCTTCAAAAGACTATGGATTTTACAGCAGAATGAGTGAATCTGATAGAAATATGCAGAAAAAAGAACATGACAGTATATTGGATACTATTTTTGAACATGTATACAAAAAACATGATGTGAGCGTTGTTGTCCTTGATGAACTTGCATCTGCTTATGAATATAATCAGGTTGACAGGGCAAAAACAGGTTATCTTCTGGAAAACCATGAAGGTGTTGAGATTGTGATTACTGGAAGAAATCCGGATGAATCACTAATAAGGCATGCGGATTATATTACGGAAATGAAAAAGATAAAGCATCCATTTGATTTGGGAATTTCAGCGAGGGAAGGCATAGAATATTAAAATGTTAATGAAAAATACTTCATTAACTTATGCGAAAGCATACATTAAAATAACTTGTAAAAATATAATAAATACGTTATTATAATATGAAAGTTAAAAACTAAGAATATATAGAAAGCTGGGTATAAATGATATGGGTTATAAGATAACATTGATTCCTGGAGATGGAATTGGTCCGGAGATAGTAAGAGAGGCAAGAAAGGTACTTGATGCTGTAGGTAAAAAATATGGTCATGAATTTGATTATACTGAAATCCTTATGGGTGGATGTTCTATAGATGCTTATGGTGTGCCTCTCACAGAAGAAGCAGTTAATACAGCAAAAGCATCAGATGCTGTTTTGCTTGGTGCTGTCGGCGGCAATGTCGGTAATTCAAAGTGGTATGATGTTGCACCTAATTTAAGACCGGAGGCAGGTCTTTTGAAGATAAGAAAAGATCTTGAACTTTTTGCAAACATACGTCCGGCTTATTTATATAGTGAATTAAAGGATGCATGTCCTTTAAAGGATGAGATAATCGGTGACGGATTTGATATGGTTATAATGAGAGAACTTACAGGAGGTCTCTATTTCGGAGAGCGTCACACAGAATCAGTAAACGGTGTGATGACAGCAGTTGATACTCTTACATATAATGAAGAAGAAATCAGAAGAATTGCAATTAAAGGTTTTGAGATTGCAATGAAAAGAAGAAAGAAACTTGTCAGTGTTGATAAAGCAAATGTACTTGATTCTTCAAGATTATGGAGAAAAGTTGTTGCTGAAGTGTCAAAGGATTATCCGGAAGTTGAAGTTACTAATATGCTTGTTGATAACTGTGCAATGCAGCTTGTAATGAATCCTGGCCAGTTTGATGTAATTCTTACTGAAAATATGTTTGGCGATATCTTATCAGACGAAGCAAGCATGATAACAGGTTCTATCGGAATGCTTTCAAGTGCCAGCCTTGGAAAGACAAAACTTGGCCTTTATGAGCCTAGCCATGGCTCAGCACCTGATATTGCAGGAAAGAATATTGCTAATCCTATTGCCACAATTCTTTCAGCTGCAATGATGTTAAGATACTCACTTGATCTTGACAAGGAAGCAGATGCTATTGAGGCAGCTGTTGCACAGGTTTTAAAAGAAAATTACAGAACAGTTGATATTATGTCGGAAGGAATGACACAGTGTACAACTACACAGATGGGCGACCTTATTGCTAATCATCTTGCGTAAATAAGTTTTTTGATATTTCATAGTTTAATGAAAAAAATGATAATCCTGCCGGAGTTTAAACCGGAATTAAATAAAAACAGAATGAGATAAGGAGATTAATTTTTATGAAAAGTGATAACGTAAAAAAAGGCATGCAGCAGGCACCACACCGTTCGCTGTTTAATGCACTTGGCTTTACAAAAGAAGAGATGGATAAGCCATTAGTTGGTATTGTAAGTTCATATAATGAGATTGTTCCGGGACATATGAATCTTGATAAGATTGTTAATGCTGTTAAGCTTGGCGTTGCTGAAGCCGGCGGTGTTCCTGTTGTATTTCCAGCAATCGCAGTATGTGACGGTATTGCAATGGGACATGTAGGAATGAAATATTCTCTTGTTACAAGAGACCTTATTGCAGATTCTACAGAATGTATGGCTACAGCACATCAGTTTGATGCACTTGTTATGGTACCTAACTGCGACAAGAATGTACCTGGACTTCTTATGGCAGCAGCAAGAATTAATGTTCCTACTGTATTTGTCAGTGGCGGTCCAATGCTTGCCGGACATGTAGGTGGCAGAAAGAGAAGTCTTTCGTCAATGTTTGAGGCAGTAGGCTCTTATGCTGCAGGTACAATGACAGAAGAACAGGTAAGAGAATACGAAGAAAAAGTATGTCCTACATGTGGCTCATGTTCAGGCATGTATACAGCAAATTCTATGAACTGCCTTACAGAGGCTCTCGGTATGGGACTTCGCGGCAATGGTACAATACCGGCTGTATATTCTGACAGAATCAGACTTGCAAAACATGCAGGTATGGCAGTTATGGATATGCTTAAAAAAGATATCCGTCCAAGAGATATTATGACAAAAGATGCAATTCTTAATGCTCTTACAGTTGATATGGCACTTGGATGCTCTACAAACAGTATGCTTCATCTTCCAGCTATTGCACATGAAGTGGGCTTTGATTTTGACATTAAGTTCGCAAATGAAATAAGTGAAAAGACACCTAACCTCTGTCACCTTGCACCAGCTGGTCCTACATATATGGAAGACTTAAATGAAGCAGGTGGCGTATATGCAGTTATGAAAGAACTTGCAGATATTGGACTGTTACATACAGACTGCATGACTGTAACAGGTAAGACTGTCGGTGAGAATATTGCAAATGCAGTAAATCTTAATCCGGAAGTTATCCGTACAGTTGATAATCCATACAGTAAGACAGGCGGTCTTGCTGTTCTTTCTGGAAATCTTGCTCCTGACGGAAGTGTTGTTAAGCGTTCCGCAGTAGTAGAAGAGATGATGGTACATGAAGGCCCTGCAAGAGTATTTGACAGCGAAGAAGATGCAATTGCAGCTATTAAGGGTGGAAAGATTGTAGCAGGTGATGTTGTTGTAATCAGATATGAAGGCCCTAAGGGTGGTCCTGGTATGAGAGAAATGCTTAATCCTACATCAGCGATTGCCGGTATGGGGCTTGGTTCAAGCGTTGCTCTTATCACAGACGGAAGATTTTCAGGTGCAAGCCGCGGAGCTTCTATCGGACATGTATCTCCGGAAGCAGCAGTCGGTGGTCCTATTGCACTTGTTGAAGAGGGCGATGTAATAAGCATTAATATTCCGGAAATGAAGCTTGAACTCAAGGTCTCAGATGAGGAGCTTGCAGCAAGAAAAGCTAAATGGCAGCCAAGAGAACCTAAAGTCACAACAGGTTATCTCAGAAGATATGCTTCTATGGTTACATCAGGTAACAGAGGTGCAATTTTACAGACTCCTGATAAATAAAGCGGGTAATATTTTATTGAAAGGATGAACGGCCAAATGAAGTTAAATGGTTCAGAAATAATTGTTGAATGTTTAAAAGAACAGGGTGTAGATACAGTATTCGGTTATCCGGGAGGTGCTATTTTAAATGTATATGATGCACTTTATAAACACTCTGATGAGATTACACATATACTTACATCACATGAGCAGGGTGCTGCACATGCAGCAGACGGATATGCAAGAGCTACAGGCAAAGTAGGTGTATGCTTTGCAACATCAGGTCCCGGTGCAACCAACCTTGTAACAGGTATAGCGACATCTTATATGGATTCAACTCCTGTTGTTGCAATTACATGTAATGTAACGGTTCCTCTTCTTGGAAAAGACAGTTTTCAGGAGGTAGATATCCAGGGTGTTACAATGCCTATTACAAAACATAATTTTATTGTAAAAGATGTAAGCACACTTGCAGATACAATCCGCAAGGCATTCAGAATAGCACAGGAGGGAAGACCGGGTCCCGTACTTATTGATGTAACAAAAGATGCAACTGCAGCGGAGTGTGATTATGTAAAGGAGACACCAAAGCCAATTGAAAGAAAGACAGAGTCAATTCGTGAAGAGGATATTGACACAGTCACAGAGATGATTGCACAGGCAAAGAAACCATTTGTATTTGTCGGAGGAGGTGTTGTACTTTCAGGTGCTTCGGAAGAACTTGCACGCTTTGTACATAAAATAGATGCTCCTGTAGCTGATTCACTTATGGGAAAAGGTGCATTTGATAATTCGGATCCACTCTATACAGGTATGCTTGGCATGCATGGTACAAAGACATCTAACTATGGTGTTTCAGAATGTGACCTCCTTATTGCAATTGGTGCAAGATTTTCGGACAGAGTCACAGGTAATGCATCTAAGTTTGCAAGCAATGCAAAAATTATTCATTTCGATGTTGATGCAGCTGAGATTAATAAAAATATTAAAACAGATGCATGTGTAATAGGAGATGCACTTGAAGTCTTAAAACGTGTTAATTCGAAGATCGGACAGCTTGAGCATCATGAATGGATTGAGCATATCAAAGAACTTAAAGAAAAGTATCCTATGCGTTACAGAAAAGATTGTCTTAATGGACCTTATATTATGGAGACAATCAATGAGATTACAGATAGTAATGCTATTATTGCAACAGATGTAGGACAGCACCAGATGTGGGCTGCACAGCATTATACATACAAACATCCAAGAACACTTATAACATCAGGTGGTCTTGGAACTATGGGATTCGGTCTTGGTGCTGCTATAGGTGCAAAAGTTGGCCGTAAGGATAAAGTTGTAATTAATATTGCAGGTGATGGCTGCTTCAGAATGAATATGAATGAAATAGCAACAGCGACACGTTACAATATTCCTGTTATTGAGATTATATTTAATAATCATGTACTTGGAATGGTTCGTCAGTGGCAGGATTTATTCTATGGAAAGCGTTATTCTTCGACGGTTCTTGATGATACGGTTGATTTTGTGAAAGTTTCTGAAGGCCTTGGTGCGAAAGGTTACAGAGTTTCATCAATTGAAGAATTTAAAGCGGCACTCAAAGAAGCTATAGAATTAAATATACCGTGTGTAATTGACTGTCTTATTGACAGGGAAGACAAGGTATTTCCAATGGTTTCACCTGGAGCTGCAATCTCTGAAGCTTTTGATAGACAGGATTTGGAAAATAAAAACAAAAATAACTAAAGAATATTACGTATATAGAAGAGATTACTAAATAAAAGAACAAAAGAATATTAATAGAGAATGAATTGTTGACATACAATAAAGATTGTCATAAAATGTCTATTAATTATTAAATTAAAAGCTTAGTTGAGACATATTTTATAATAGTGATTTCAACAGGCTGAATAATAGGAGGAAGAAATTGGCAAGAGTTTATAATTTTAGCGCAGGTCCGGCAGTATTACCGGAAGAGGTATTGAAGGAAGCAGCAGCAGAGATGCTTGATTACAAGGGAAGCGGCCAGTCAGTTATGGAGATGAGCCATCGTTCCAAAGTATACGACAATATCATTAAAGAAGCTGAAGCTGATTTAAGAGATTTGTTGAATATTCCGGATAATTACAAGGTATTATTCCTTCAGGGCGGTGCGTCGCAGTTCTTTGCAGAGGTTCCTATGAATCTTATGAAGAATAAGAAAGCAGCATATATTATAACAGGACAGTGGGCTAAGAAAGCATACCAGGAAGCTAAGATTTATGGTGATGCAATTGCCGTTGCTTCTTCAGAAGACAAAACATATTCATATATCCCGGATTGTTCAGATCTTGACATTCCAGAAGATGCAGATTATGTATATATTTGCGAAAATAATACAATTTATGGTACTAAATATAAGAAACTTCCTAATACAAAGGGACATATTCTTGTATCTGATGTTTCATCTTGTTTCTTATCAGAACCTATGGATGTTACAAAGTATGGCGTTGTATATGGCGGCGTTCAGAAAAATATCGGACCAGCAGGTGTTGTTATCGCAATTATAAGAGAGGATTTAATTACAGATGATGTTCTTCCTGGAACTCCTACAATGCTTAAATGGAAGACACAGGCAGATGCTGATTCACTTTATAATACACCTCCATGCTATAATATTTATATCTGTGGCAAGGTATTTAAGTGGATTAAGAAGATGGGTGGACTTTCAGCTATGAAAGAACACAATGAGAAGAAAGCAAAGATTCTTTATGATTTCCTTGATGAGAGCAAGCTTTTCAATGGAACAGTTGTAAAAGAAGATCGTTCACTTATGAATGTTCCTTTTGTAACAGGAGATAAAGAACTTGATGCTAAGTTTGTTGAAGAAGCAACAAAGGCAGGTTTTGTAAATCTTAAAGGACACAGAACTGTTGGCGGTATGAGAGCTTCTATCTACAATGCTATGCCAATTGAAGGTGTAGAGAAACTTGTTGAGTTCATGAAGAAGTTTGAAAAGGAGAATACAAAATAATGGTAAACGTTAATTGCTTAAATAATATTGCGTCAGTTGGTCTTGATTTGTTTTCAGATGATTATAATACAGAAAGCAGTTTTGAAGATGCACAGGCAGTACTTGTAAGAAGTGCTAAAATGCATGATATGGAACTTGGTGATAATCTTCTTGCAATTGCAAGAGCCGGTGCAGGTGTTAATAATATCCCTCTTGATAAATGTGCTGAGTCGGGTATTGTTGTATTTAATACACCGGGTGCTAATGCCAATGCTGTTAAAGAGCAGGTACTTGCAGCAATGCTTCTTGCATCAAGAGATTTAATCGGCGGTAACGAATGGGTTAAAGCAAATAAGGATGATGCTGATATTGCAAAGGCTACAGAGAAAGCCAAGAAGGCATTTGCAGGTCAGGAAATCAAAGGTAAAAAGCTTGGTGTAATCGGACTTGGTGCTATTGGACAGCTTGTTGCCAATGCAGCAATTGCACTTGGTATGGAAGTATACGGATATGATCCATATCTTTCAGTAAATGCAGCATGGAATCTTTCAAGTGAAGTTAAACATATTGTCAATGTTGAAGATATATATAAAGAATGTAATTACATTACAGTTCATGTTCCGGCACTTGACAGTACAAAGGGAATGATTAATAAAGAAGCATTCGATATGATGCAGGACGGAACTATTATTATCAACTGTGCAAGAGATGTACTTGTTGATGAGAAAGCAATCGGTGAAGCATTAAAGTCTGGCAGAGTTAAGAAGTATGTAACAGATTTTCCTAACCCTGTTACAGCTGGAATGGAAGGTGCAATTGTTCTTCCTCATCTTGGTGCTTCAACAGCAGAAGCAGAAGATAATTGTGCAATTATGGCTGTAAAAGAGCTTCGTAACTACATTGAGAATGGTAATATAGTTAATTCTGTAAACTATCCTGCATGTGACATGGGTGTATGCACATCAGCCGGCAGAGTAGCTGTATGCCATAAGAATGTACCTGCTATAATCAGCAAGATTACATCTGTTATGGGTGATGAAAGTATTAACATTGAAGAGATGGCTAATAAGTCAAGAGGTGACTATGCATATTCAATGCTTGATATAAGTGAGTCTGCATCTGAGACAGTAGTTGACAAACTTGCATCTATTGAAGGTGTTATTAAGGTAAGAGTTATAAAGTAATATTTTGCAATTGTTTATTGTAATTAAAAAACGGATGTTTGAAAATTAAAATATTTCTTTCATCCGTTTTTCTTTATTTATAGCGTATTTTGTTGTAAAATATATTTATGTATTTTCTTATGAATAACAAGGAGGAGTTATATATGGGAGCAATAGAGCAAAAAATACAGGATAAATCTCAAAAGCTTAATGCGAAGCATGAACAGATACAGGAAACTGCAAAGAAAGGTTTAGATAAGATTGTAGATAAGATTAAGTCACAGTCTGAGATGGCGAGATGTAACAAAGTCGGAATAGTATGCCATACTATAGTTTCAGCTGCTATAGGTGTTGCATATTTAGCTGAATTTGCAAAAGGAAGCAGGACATTATTATATGTATTGTTTACTATTGTAATAGGAATTGCTTCACCTGTAGCGGAGTGGATTGTATATAAAAAAGATAAGAATTCAACGCATATAAAGCATCTTATAGGATATGGCTTTGCAATATTTTATATTTTCATAATGTTTACCACAAATAATAAACTTGCATTTACATATGTAATTCCAATGCTTATAGCAATCACAGTATATAATGATTATAAATATTCAATTCCTATTAATACAGGTGTTATAATTATTAACATTGCACAGGTTGTAGTATTTCTTGCAAACGGAACATATACAATGAGCGATACTGCATCAATTGAGATACAGGTGCTTGTTATTATATTGATTTCACTTTACTGTATGTATACATCAAAAACACTTGAAATTAATAGCTTAGTAAAATTAAAACAGATTGAGAAACAGAGCCGCGAAACAGAAAGAATACTTAATAATACAATGGAAGTTTCAGGTAAAATGGCTGCTGATATTGAAAATGTAAACAGCAAGATTTTATCACTTGGTGAAGCTATTAATGCGACAAGGGAAGCTATGGCAGAAGTAAATACAGGTTCAACAGATACAGCGGATGCTGTACAGAAACAGCTTGAAATGACTGAAAATATCCAGAATAAAGTTGAAGATGTAAAGAATGGTTCACAAGAAATCACAAATAGCATAAATGATACCAAAAAAGCAGTAGATGCAGGCAATAAGAATGTGGCAATGCTTGTTAATAAAGTTAATGAGTCAGTTGAATCGGGCAATGCTGTAACCAAGCAGCTTTCGCTTCTTAATGACGATATGGCAAAGATGAATTCAATTGTTGATATTATTACTGAGATTACATCACAGACAAGCCTTCTGGCACTTAATGCAAGTATCGAGGCAGCTCGTGCCGGGGAAGCAGGAAGAGGCTTTGCAGTTGTTGCTTCCGAAATTTCAAAAATGGCAGATGAGACACAGAATGCAACTGTAAAAATTACAGACATGATTACAAATATTTCAGATGTAATTAAGAATGTTGTAGATGTTACGGGTCAGATGGTTGAGATGATAAAGGAAGAGGATGCTGCTACAAAAGAAACAGCAGCAAGCTTTTCAATAATTGAAAATAATACAGGAAAAATTCTTATTAATGCCGAATCACTTACAAATATTGTAAATGGACTCAGTGAAGCTAATAAGAAGATTGTTGACAGCGTTTCAACTGTTTCGGCTATCACAGAAGAAGTTGCGGCCCATGCAAGTGATACATTTGCAGTAAGCGAGCAAAACAATGCAACAATAAATGAAATCATATCTATATCTAATGAATTGAAGGTATTGACTGATAAACTTAATGCCTGATTTTTAAAGAAAAATAATTATAAGCAGGAAAAGGAGAAAAGTAATGGCATTAATTAAACCGTTTGAATGTGTAAGACCTAATGAAAAAGATGCAGAAAGAGTAGCAGCACTTCCTTATGATGTATACAACAGACAGGAAGCTGTTTGTGAGGTTAAAAGAGAGCCGTTGTCTTTCCTTAAAATCGACAGAGCAGAGACACAGTTTGATGATTCTACAGATACATATGCTCCTGAAGTTTATGCAAAAGCAAAAGAATTATTTGAAGAAGCTCTGGCTGATAAAACATTTATAACAGATACAGATAAGACATATTATATATATGCACTTACAATGGACAAAAGAACACAGACCGGTATAGTTGCATGTGCATCTATTGATGATTATCTTAATAATGTAATAAAGAAACATGAAAATACAAGAGCTGATAAAGAAGTTGACAGAATAACACATGTTGATACATTAAGTGCCCAGACAGGACCTATTTTCCTGGCGTACAGAGCTGACAGTGTAATAAATGATGCTGTAAAAAAGACTAAGGAGAATAAAGCATTATATGATTTTATATCTCCTGACGGAATACGCCATCAGGTCTGGAAAATGACAGATATAACACTTGTTGAAAATGTTAGAAAGGCATTTGAAGGAATTGATTCTGTTTACATTGCTGACGGACATCACAGAGCAGCTTCTGCAGTAAAAGTAGGATTGAAGAGAAGACAGGAAAATCCGGGATATACAGGTAATGAAGAATTTAATTATTTTCTGTCCGTGCTTTTTCCTGATGAAGAATTGATGATTCTTCCATATAACAGGGTTGTTAAAGATCTGAATGGATATACACAGGAAGAATTTTTAAATAAGATTAAAGAAAAATTTGATATAGCTGAGAGTGATAAGCAGGTATCACCTGATAAAAAAGGAACATTTGGTATGTATCTTGGTGAAAAATGGTACAAGCTTACAGCACATAAAGATATTATGTCAGACGATCCGGTTGATGGACTTGATGTTGCGGTTTTGCAGGACAATCTGCTTGCACCTGTACTTGGAATAGGTGATCCAAAGACAGATAAGAGAATTGATTTTGTCGGTGGAATAAGAGGACTTTCAGAACTTGAGAAAAGATGCAGGGAGGATTGTGTAGTTGCATTTTCTATGTATGCAACATCTATAGCAGAACTTTTTGCCGTTGCTGATGCAGGAAAGTTAATGCCGCCAAAGTCAACATGGTTTGAACCAAAATTAAGAAGTGGATTGTTTATTCACAGGATATAATGAAAGGTGTGCTGTTTTATGATACACGAAAATATTAAAATAGATATTGATTATGAAAAACTTGGTATAAAGCACAAAGGTGCGGACGCTGTTTTTACAACCTATATAAAAGAAATGTATCCGGAGTATCAGAATGTATTTGAAAGGCCGCTTGTTATAATATGTCCGGGCGGTGGATATGAGCATCATTCACCGCGTGAGGGTGAAGCTGTCGCATTAAAAATGCTTGATTTTGGCTATAACGCAGTGGTTTTAAGATACAGCCTTATGCCGGATGAATTCCCATGTGCATTATATGAAGCAGCATATACAATTAATTATGTGAGAAATCATGCAAAAGAATGGGATATAAATCCGGATAAAATTATTATTGCAGGTTTTTCGGCAGGCGGACATGTTGCAGCAAGTCTTGCGACAATGTATGATCAGCCGGAACTTGCAGATTTTATTCAGAATGTACTTCATGTAAGTCCAAAAGAAGTAAGACCGGACGGACTGTTGTTAGGATATCCTGTTATAACATCAGGACCTAAGGCACACAGAAAGTCTTTTGAGAGACTTCTGGGAGACAGATATGATGAACTTGTGAAGTCTGTTTCGCTGGAGGAACGTGTCAGCAGTAATACGCCAAAGACGTTTCTGTGGCATACTTTTTCAGATGGAAACGTACCTGTGGACAATTCACTTCTTTTTGCAGAATCTTTAAAAAAAGCAGAAGTTCCGTTTGAACTTCATATATTCCCTAATGGAAATCATGGACTTGGACTTGGAACGAAAGAGACTGATACAAAGGACGGAAAACATTTTGAGCCGGAAGTATATGTCTGGACAGAACTTTTTAAAACATGGGTTGAAAAAAATATCTGATGGGGTTAAATATGGGGAATAGATTATATGATTTAATGGATTGGCCTTCAATTGAAGGCGTTGTATATTCTGAATGCGATGAGCCGATGGAACTGCTTGGTGGACGTATATGTAAAGATGGATTTCTTATACAGACATTTGCACCTGATGCAGTGGAGATGAATGTAAGAGTTGATGGAAGAAAGAAGCTTTATCCAATGGAAAAAATGGATGAGGCAGGTTTTTTTGCCGTATTGCTTCCAGGTAGAAAAAAAGTTTCATATACATTTGTCAAAGAAGATGTATATGGTAAAAAAACAGAATATAAAGATATATATTCATATGGCAGGCATGAATGTATGCAGGCGTTGCTTAAAATTTCCCAAAATGGCAAGAGTGAATATAATATTAATAAATTTATGACAGGCAATGCACAGGATGCATACAAATACATGGGAAGTCATGAAGCAGTTGTCGATGGAATCAGTGGAATGATTTTTGGAATATGGGCACCTGATGCCAGAAGAGTCAGTGTTATCGGGGCTTTCAACAAGTGGGACGGACGAGTGTTCCAGATGGAAAAGGATTATGATACAGGGGTATTTTTCCTGTTTATACCAGATATGAAGCCCAAAACACCATACTGTTATGAAATAAAGTTAAAAGACGGACAGGTTGTAAAAAAGGCAGACCCATATGCACAGTCCGCTTCTAATGACGTTATTTATGCATCACTGGCAGGAGTTAATCCTGAAGAGAAAAATTTCAAGTGGACTGATGCAGGCTGGAAACAGGAAGATACGAAACATAAACCGCTTAGTATATGTGAGATTGACATTCTTGATTTAAAAGATGATACAATTGAAGACAGAATTGAAGCACTGGGATTTAACTGTGTTGAGATAATGAATGTCTGTGCTGTAAGAAATGGATCATCGGCTGAGACAATAAATTTTTATGCTGTAAATTGTGAGGTTGGAGGCCTTAGGTTAAAGGCATTTATTGATAAGATGCATAAGAAAAATATCAGTGTTATCATAGACTGGAATGGTGCATTTATGAGTCAGGGTGAATATAGTCTTGTATATTTTGACGGAACGCACCTTTATGATACAGGAAAAGCCAATCTTGACAATCATCCGGAATTAAATGTTGCTTCATTTGACTATTCAAAACCACAGGTGAGAAGTTTTCTGATGTCTAATATAAGATACTGGATTGAAGAGTATCATGTTGATGGATTGAAGTTTTCTGAGACTGCGTCTATGCTTTATCTTGATTATGGCAGAAAACCGGGAGAATGGATTCCGAATATTTATGGTGGAAAAGAAAATATTAATGCGGTTGAATTTATTCAGAATGTAAGAAAAATGGTTGATTCACTGCAAAAAAATACAATTCTTGCAGCCGAGGAATCAAGCGGATGGCAATTTGTTACAGGTGATATTGCAGACGGAGGTCTGGGCTTTGATTATAAGTGGAATGATGGCTGGAAAAAAGAGCTTGTGCCATTTATAGAGATGGATCCACTATTTAGAAAAGGAATATATGGCAGACTTACATACAGTATGTTATATCAGTACAGTGATGATTTTATTATAGGATTTTCAAGAAACGGATATGGCTGGGAAAAAGGAATTTTAAAAGATATAGTTCCGGATAATGGTGAAGATGTGCTTAATCATGTAAAAACAGCACTTGGTTACATGTATTTCCATCCGGGGAAAAAGCTTATTAATATAAAAGAATGCAGCGGAGTCGAGAAATTTGTGGCACAGATGAATAATTTATACCGCAATACAAAAGCTCTTTATGAATGTGATGATAATCCGTCAGGTTTTGAATGGGCTGATGATATATCCGCAGAAGAGACGGTTATTGCTGTGTTAAGGCGTGATGAATCGGGACAATCTGTTATCGGAGCTGTTAATTTTACGCCTGTTGAAAGGAAAGAATTCTGCATAGGCGTTGATGAAGCTGGAAAATATACAGATGTTTTGAATGATTCAGTTGTTTATGAGTCGTCTGAACACAATTGGAATTCAAAAGATGAGTCAGTATTTGTTGATTTAAAACCTCTTGGTATTTCACTTTATACTTATGAGCCATATACAGAAATAGAAAAAGAGCGTATTAAGATAGAAAAAGAAACAAAAGAAGCACTTATGCTTGCAAAAAAAGAAGCCGATGAAGCGAAGGCTGTAAAAGATGCTGCGATAGAGCGTGCAAAGCAGGCAAAAGAGGCTGAAATAATTGCACTTGCAGCGGCGAAAGAAGCCGAAAAAGCAGAAAAAGAAGCTGCAAAAAAAGCAGAAGAAGCAAGGATAGCATGCATTAAAATAGATGAAAATGCTAAAAAGAAGCTTGCAGAACTAAAAAAAATGGAAGAAAAACAGGGTGAATAAATGATTAATTTTAATTGTTTTGCATTAAGTGCTGTTGATGATTCGGTAGCAGAGACTACTCAAAAAGCACAGGCATTCTTTTCAAGAGACAATCTTACTGAGCTGTTTAACGAAGCTGTGAAATGGACTGCCGATAAGATTTTCCAGATAATTCTTTCGTTGATTTTGTGGAAAGTCGGCAAACATGTAATGAAATGGCTGCTTAAAATATGTTCAAAGGCACTTGAGAGAGCAGGATTTGAGAATGGTGTGATAAAATTTATCAATTCTGTTTTAAGATTCGTCTGCTATGCTGTTATGGTTATGATGGTACTTGATATTCTGGGCTTCCAGACAGCTTCACTTATAGCTGTGTTCGGTTCGGCGGCACTTGCACTGAGTATGTCTCTTCAGGGAAGTCTTGCAAACTTTGCCGGAGGAATTCTTATTATGATATTTCATCCGTTCAGGGTTGGAGATTACATAGTTTCAGGTGGCTGCGAGGGTACAGTGGTATCAATAGATATGCTGTATACAAAATTAAAGACAATTGATAACAGAGTTGTGATGATGCCAAATGGTGCATTATCAAATTCCAACATAGTAAATGTCGGTGTAGAAGGAATCAGGCGGCTTGATATGCAGATTGGCATAGGATATGGAAGTGATGTTACAAAAGCAAAGAAACTTCTTAGAGAGATTCTTGAAAATTATCCTTCGATAGACAAAGAAAAAGAGATTAATGTAATAGTTAAATCGCTTGATGCAAGCTGTGTTACAATAGAGACACGTGCATGGGTCAGCCAGGACGCTTATTGGGACACAAGGTTTATATTGTTTGAAAGATTCAAACAGGTATTTGATGAAAACGGAATAGAAATTCCATTTAATCAGCTGGATGTTACTCTTAAACAGTAATATCTTGGATAGTAATATAACTAAATAAAAGACAGATCACATGACCGGTATCAGTATAAAAATTGCTGATGCCGGTTCATTTTTTTCATATTCTTTACTTACTTTTTACATAATTTGGACACAAAACCTTTTTACAATTTAATACATAAAAGAAATCCAAACGAAAGGAGAGGAGAATATGGCGATTGAAGTCTTTAACAGATACGAAAAAAAATATATGCTTGATAAAGAACAATATGAGGCGGTAATAAATAAAATGAGCAGCCATATGGAGGTGGATGCTTATAACAAAGATAATAAATTTTATATGATAAGCAATATTTATTATGATACTCCGGATGACAGGCTTATACGTGCTTCGATTGAAAAACCGGCATATAAAGAAAAAATGCGTGTGAGAAGCTATGGGGTTCCTGGAATTGATGACAATGTTTTTGTTGAAATAAAGAAAAAATACAATGGAATTGTCAATAAAAGAAGAACAGGGATTAAGCTTGGTGATGCATATGATTATCTTGATGGGAAAATTACTGCCGGAATGCTTGAGAAAAAGAATGAGAGAATCAACAGACAGGTTTTAGGAGAGATTGATTACTTTAAACATTTTTATAATTTGCAGCCTAAACTGTATCTTTCATATGAAAGAATGGCATATTTTGAAAAAAATGACGGTAGTTTCAGGGTTACATTTGATACTGATATTACAACAAGAAGGCATGATGTAAGGCTGGAACTTGGAAGCTATGGTAAAAAGATTATTCCTGAAAATATGTTCCTGATGGAAATAAAAATTAACAAAGCAGTTCCGATATGGTTCACAAAGATATTGTCGGAATATGATATTTATCCTGTTTCATTTTCAAAATATGGAACGGAATACAAGCAGTATATTATGGAAAATTTAAAAAGAAAGGATGAATTTGTATGTTTGAATCAATTTTTACAGCAACAACAGACAATACAATCAGTATTGGCACATCAATGTTAGGAATAGGAACAGCAGTATTGCTGGGACTGATAATTGGTATTGCATATATGTTTATGTGCAGGAAAGAAAGATATAACAGGGATTTTATAATAGGACTTGTTATTCTTCCGGCAATAGTGGCAGCAGTTATCCTTCTGATAGGAAGCAATGTTGCAAGAGCATTTTCAATGGCAGGAGCATTTGCTCTTGTAAGATTCAGGAGTGTGCCGGGAAGTGCGAAAGATATAGCAATAGTTTTCTTTGCTATGGCATCCGGGCTTGCGTGTGGGCTTGGATATGTTACATTTGCATGTGTATTTGTTGTGATAATGGTAGTTATTCTAATTCTGCTTACAGTATTTAATTTTGCCCAGCCGCATACAGATATAAAGCAGCTGAGGATTACAATTCCTGAATCGCTTAATTACAGCGATGTATTTGATGATGTTATGAATAAATTTACTGAAAAAGCGGAACTTAGGAAAGTCAAGACAACAAATATGGGAACTATGTTTGAACTTTCATATAATGTTGTGGTTAAAGATAGGGTTAATGAAAAAGAATTTATTGATAATCTGAGAATGAGAAATGGAAATCTGAATATAAGTCTTTCTGTAGCAGAAAATGACAATAATAATCTTAATTAAATTCTGTGGCGTGGTGTGTGAGAAATACAGCACGCTTTTTAATATGGAAGGGAAAAGTCCCAGCACAAACATGAGGTTTATAAAAAATTTATCTATAAAATACTTGTCTTATATCAAAAATTAGTATATTATAGATACATATACGAAAGGGACGTGAGGAATATGATAGATAATAATACACAATTTTTTAAAGCACAACCAGAAAAAACAATATCAGTAGAAGGAATCCTGGAGCAGGTTTATCTTGCTTTAAAGGAAAAAGGATATAATCCTGTTAATCAGATTGTGGGATATATTATGTCAGGCGATCCAACATATATTACAAGCCATAATAATGCGAGAAGCCTTATTATGAAAGTTGAGAGAGACGAGCTTGTTGAAGAAGTAATAAGGTATTTTATTGCCGGAAAAGGTCTGTAGAATGAGAATTATCGGATTAGATTATGGAACAAAGACTGTTGGAGTTGCAGTGAGTGATGCACTCGGACTTACAGCACAGGGCGTTGAGACTATTACACGTAAGGAAGAGAATAAGTTAAGACAGACACTGGCAAGAATTGAAGCAATTATAGAAGAGTATGAAGTTACAAAGATAGTCGTCGGTCTTCCGAAGAATATGAATAATACACTTGGAGAAAGAGCAGAGGCCTGTAAGGATTTTGCAGATAAACTTGAAAGAAGAACAGGTATTCCTGTAGTTATGTGGGATGAGAGATTAAGTACCGTTTCGGCAGAACATGTTCTTATTGAAAGTGGTGTCAGAAGAGAGAACAGAAAAGCTGTAATAGATAAAATAGCTGCATGTGTTATTTTGCAGAGCTATCTTGATTATATTGCCAATAATAATGCAGGGGAACAGTAATAGCAGATTCAGACAGGGATTGTTAATAATAAGAAGAGGGATTTTAAATGGAAAAGATTAATTTTGTGACAGATGATAATGAAGAAGTGGAATTCTATATCATTGAAGAGACAAGAGTCAATGGATATAATTATATTTTAGTTACAGATTCACAGGATGAGGATGACGAGGAAGCAGAGGCATACATTTTAAAAGATGTTTCTGACAGTGCTGATCCTGAGGCAGCATATGAATTTGTGGAAGATGATGAAGAACTTGAGGGAGTGAGCAAAATATTTGCTGAGCTTCTTGAAGATATAGATATTGAATAAAACAGCGTGTTAACAGCATGCTGTTAATTAATATGTGAAGAAATTTAGTTTTAGCTGCATATCCGAAATATGCAGTATGGAGGTTATGGAATGAAAAAAGTTAATATTGGTTCTGTCAAGATTATTCCGCTTGGTGGTCTTGAACAGATTGGAATGAATATTACTGCCATCCAGTATGATGACAGTATTATTGTTGTGGACTGCGGTCTGTCATTTCCGGAAGAAGAGATGTTAGGTATTGACCTTGTTATACCTGATGTGACATTTCTAAAGCAGAATCTTGACAAAGTTAAAGGTTTTGTTATTACTCACGGACATGAAGACCATATTGGTGCTATACCATATGTCCTCAAAGATGTTAATGTGCCTATTTATGCAACAAAGCTTACTATGGGACTTATTGAGTCAAAACTCAAAGAACACAGTATGTTAAGAAGCGTTAAAAGAAAAGTTGTCAAGTATGGACAGTCAATAACACTTGGTGATTTCAGGGTTGAATTTATCCGTACAAACCACAGTATTGCAGATGCTGCTGCACTTGCTATATTTTCACCGGCAGGAACAATTATTCATACAGGCGACTTTAAAGTTGATTATACTCCTGTTTACGGAGATCCTATTGATTTACAAAGGCTTGGTGAACTCGGAAAGAAGGGTGTGCTTGCACTTATGTGTGACAGTACCAATGCTCTACGTCCGGGATTTACAATGTCTGAACGCACTGTAGGAGCAACATTTGATAAGATTTTTAATGATAATAAAAACAGCCGTCTTATAATTGCAACATTTGCGTCAAATGTAGACAGAGTGCAGCAGATTATCAATTCAGCTGTTGCATATGGAAGAAAAGTATGTGTTGAAGGCCGAAGCATGGTTAATATAATTGAGGTTGCTGAAAATCTTGATTATTTAAAGATTCCGGAAGGAACACTTATTGATACTGAGGAAATGAAAAATTATCCGCCTGAGCAGATTGTGCTTATTACAACAGGAAGTCAGGGAGAATCTATGGCGGCTCTTTCAAGAATGGCGGCTTCACTTCACAGGAAAGTATCTATCCAGCCGGGTGACTGTGTTGTATTTTCTTCAACACCGATTCCGGGAAATGAAAAATCAGTTGCAAAAGTAATTAATGAACTTGGAATGAAAGGGGCTAAGGTTATTTTCCAGGATACACATGTTTCTGGTCATGCCTGTCAGGAAGAAATCAAGCTTATTTATTCACTTGTAAAACCCAAATATGCAATTCCTGTTCATGGCGAGTACAGACATCTTTGTGCACAAAGAGATGTAGTTATGGCTCTTGGTTATGATAAAGACCATGTATTTATTGCAAAATCAGGTGATGTTATTGAATTGAGTGACGACCACGGTGAAATTGTGGGACAGGTTCCAACAGGAGCAATTCTTGTCGATGGACTTGGAGTTGGTGATGTAGGTAATATTGTTTTAAGAGACAGACAGAATCTTGCAGAAAATGGTATTATTATAGTTGTGCTTACACTTGAAAAATATACAGGAAATCTCGTTGCAGGTCCTGATATTGTAACTCGTGGATTTGTATATGTCAGGGAGGCAGAAGAACTTCTTGATGAGGCAAAAGCTGTTGTTGAAGATTCAGTTCAGGGATGCCTTGATAAACATATATCTGACTGGAGTAAGATTAAAAATATAATTAAGGATGACCTTAGTGAGTACCTTTGGAAGAAGATGAAGAGAAATCCAGTTATTCTTCCAATTATAATGGAAGCACAGATGTAATTGTTTGTTGATTATAGGAGAGGTTTATGAGCAGGGTAGAGGAACTTACAAAGGAGCTGACAGAGGCAATAACAGACTCATGTGAGTATAAAAGGTTCAAAGAATTTGAATCTGAAGTTATGAAAAGACCTGATTTAAAAAGGGCATTGGATGATTTCAGAAGAGAAAATTTCAGAATGCAATATTCTGAAGATACAGGTGATGTCCTGTCAGCAACACAGGAATTAGAGGGACATTTTGCAGATATAAGAAAACAGCCGGAGGTTGAAGGGTATCTTGCTGCTGAGATGGAATTGTGCAGAATGGTTCAGGAAATCTGTATGTCAGTTGTTGAAGCAGTTGACTTTAATATGGATTTCCTGCAATAATAAGGCAGAATAAAAATGTATAGACCATGCAGGATTGGAGAATCAGATGAAAAATAAAAGTGTCAGGGTAATACTCAGTATGTTATTGAACATATGTATTGTGACAGTCGGTGTTTTTATAATTTATGCCGCCGGAAGCAGAGCATATACATTCGGACATAATATTTTTGATGAAGAAGCAATTGATACTACAGAAAATGCGAGACAAGTAGAGATTACTATTTCAGATAATATATCGGCGAAGCAGCTTTCATCTATGTTATACCAAAAAGGACTTTGCAAGGATAAAACAATAATGTATTTTCAGATAATGCTGTCTGATTATAATAAGAAATTTGTAGGCGGAACATATACATTGAATTCAGGAATGAAGCCATCTGATATGTTTAAAGTAATGTGCACGGACAAAGGAGAGGACAATTGAGTTATGATAGTTGAACCACGTGTTGTAGCTTATATTAATTCATTGGATTCCGGTAATTCCAATATTTGTAATCTGATTGAAAAAGAAGCATTAAATGATAATGTTCCTATTATAAGAAAAGAGATGGGTAATCTGTTAAAAGTGCTGATTGCATTAAAACAGCCGGAACGAATTCTGGAGGTTGGCACTGCTGTAGGTTACTCATCTATTCTTATGAGTGAAAATATGCCGGAAAACTGCCATATTACAACAATTGAAAATTATGACAAAAGAATACCGGTAGCGAAAAATAACTTTATCCGTGCGGGTGTTATTGACAAAATAACACTTATTGAGGGTGATGCAGCGGATGTTTTAAAAACACTTGATGGACCATATGATTTTATATTTATGGATGCAGCTAAAGGACAGTATATTAATTATTTTCCTGATATTATGAGAATATTAAAAAAGGGCGGACTTCTTATATCGGATAATGTCCTTCAGGAAGGCGAGATAGTACAGTCAAAGTATGGTGTTACAAGAAGAAACAGGACGATACATGAGAGGATGAGAGAGTATGTATATATGCTTACTCATTCAGATGAGGTTGTAACATCAGTAGTACCTATCGGAGATGGAATTACGCTCAGTGTAAAAAAATAAAAAGAAATGGAGATTAATATGGGCGAACATATTTATAAAGGAAGAAAACTTGAACTTCTTATACCTGCAAGCAGTCTTGAAGTATTAAAGATTGCTGTAATATATGGTGCTGATGCCGTATATATCGGTGGAGAGGCATTTGGACTTCGTGCAAAAGCAAAAAATTTCACTCTTGAAGAGATGAAAGAGGGAATTGAATTTGCACATGCACATGATTGTAAGGTATATGTTACAGCAAATATTCTTGCACATAATTATGATTTGGATGGAGCAAGACAGTATTTTAAAGAATTAAAACAGATAGGACCTGATGCACTTATTATTTCTGACCCGGGAATGTTTACAATTGCAAAAGAAGAACTGCCTGACATAGATATACATATAAGCACACAGGCTAATAATACTAATTATATGACGTATCAGTTCTGGTGGAAGCAGGGGGCAAAGAGAGTTGTTTCAGCTAGAGAATTGTCTCTTAATGAGATAAAACAGATTCGTGAACATATTCCTGATGAGATGGAAATAGAGACATTTATGCATGGTGCGATGTGTATTTCATATTCGGGAAGATGTCTGCTGAGCAGCTTTATGGCAGGAAGAGATGCCAACAGAGGTGCATGTACACATCCGTGCCGTTGGAAATATTCTATTGTTGAAGAATCAAGACCGGGTGAATATATGCCTGTATATGAAAATGAGCGTGGAACATATATATTTAATTCAAAAGATTTATGCATGATTGAACATATTCCTGAGATGCTTAATGCAGGAATAGACAGTTTTAAAATCGAAGGCAGAATGAAAACAGCATTATATGTTGCTACAGTCGCTAGAACATACAGACTTGCAATTGATGAGTTTATACAGGATGAGAATCTTTATAAAAAGAGAATTCCATTTTATAAGTCAGAGATTTCAAAATGCACATACAGACAGTATACAACCGGATTTTTCTTCGGTAAACCGGATGAAAATACACAGATATATGATACAAATACATATATTAAGGAATATACATATCTTGGCATTGTCGGCGAACAGAATGCACAAGGACTTTATCATATAGAACAGCGTAATAAATTCAGTGTAGGCGAGACAATTGAAGTTATGAGACCAAATGGCGATAATATTTTGGTTACAGTAAAACGAATTACTGATGAGCGTGGTGTGGATATGGAAAGTGCACCTCATCCTAAGCAGCAGCTTTATATCGATTTGGGCGTAAAACTTGAACAGTATGATGTTTTGAGAAGAAAAGAAGATTAGGAAAAGCAATAAAAGGCACTCCGGCACATAAAATATATAAATGTGTGTCTGGGGTGCCTTTCTTTGAAAAGTTTTGAAAAGCCATTATCAGCAGAAGAAGAAAAGGAAATTCTTGAGCGTTTGTATAACGGAGATAATAAGGCAAGAGATATTCTTGTTGAAAAGAATATGCGTCTGGTTGCCCATATGACTAAAAAATACAGCACGCCGGACAGAGATGTAAGAGATCTGATATCTGTCGGCACAGTTGGACTTATTAAGGCAATTAATTCATTTAAACCTGATAAGGGAATCAGATTTGCAACATATGCTGCAAAGTGCATAGATAATGAACTGCTTATGATGCTCAGGTCTGAGAAGAAAAAATCACGAGAAGTTTCTATATATGAGCCAATCGGAACAGATAAAGAAGGAAATGAAATAAGCATTATAGAAATTGTCAGCGATGAAGAAAAAGACATAGTTGAAGACTGTATATTTGATGAGAGAATTGCATGTCTTTATAAGAAAATGGGGAGAGTGCTTAATAAGCGGGAGATGACTGTTATTTCAGAAAGATATGGATTGTTTGGAAATGATGAAAAAACACAGTGTGAGCTTGCGAAAGAATTGGGGATAAGCCGGAGTTATGTAAGCAGAATAGAGAAAAAAGCACTTGAAAAATTAAAAAAACTTCTTGAGGATAATCATTTATGAGTTTATATTAAAGTATAGCTTAAAGGACGCTATGAAATCAGGAGGTGCGTTAATATGCCGCGGATTACGGATAATACAATTATAAGAAAAAGAATTGATGAAGTACGAAATATAATGAAAAAAAACAGTACGGATTTGTATATAGTATTTACAGGTGATTATCATCTGTCAGAATATGCGGGTGATTACTTTGGAGAAAGAGAATTCCTGTCAGGGTTTACAGGCTCTGCAGGAACTCTTGTCATAGGAATGGATAAGGCTGCTTTATTTACAGATGGACGATATTTTGTGCAGGCAGAACTTCAGCTTAAAGGTACAGGCATAGAACTTATGAGAATAGGTGTGAAAGATGTTCCGGAACTGACAGAATATTGTATACAGAATACACCTGCAAACGGAAGTATTGCGGTTGACGGAAGAACAATAAATGCTTCTTTTGGCGAAAAATTGGAACATAAAGCTACAAAAAAGAATATTAAACTTGATGTAACGGTTGATTATGCAAAAAGTATATGGAATAACAGACCGGATTTTCCGTATAGCAAAGCGTTTGTATCTGATAACGGGGAGACAGTCAGGGAAAAGCTCATAAGACTGCGTGAAAAAATAAATGAAAAAGAGGCAGAAGGACATATTATAACATCACTTGATGATATATGCTGGTTATTTAATATAAGAGGAAATGATGTTGTATACAATCCCGTGATAATGTCATATGCGTATGTTACAGATAAGTGTGCATATCTATTTGCAGATAAAGACAGATTTTCTGATGAAATTATAGAAAAGCTTCAAAAAGATGGCGTTACATTAAAACCATACGAAGAATTTTATGATTTTCTTGATACGATAGAAGAGAAAGTAATTCTTGTTGATATGAAAAGAATTAATTATTGTGCATATAAGAAAATCTGCAATTGTGGAGTGGAAACAGTAAAAACATTAAGTCCTGTTACGTCAATGAAAGCCGTAAAAAATCCTGTTGAAATCAAAAATCTTTCAGATGTCCATATTGAGGACGGACTTGCACTTACAAGATTCATGTTCTGGGTTAAAGAAAATGCCGGAAAGGGAATTACAGAGAAAGATGCAGCTGATTATCTTGATAATGAGCGTGCAAAAATCAGTGATTTCATAGAACTTAGTTTTGAGACAATCAGTGCATATGGTGCTAATGCAGCAATGATGCATTACAGTGCTACAAAGGATAATTGTGCCATGCTGAAACCAGAAGGTATGCTTTTAGTTGATTCTGGTGGACAGTATATGCGTGGAACTACAGATGTGACAAGAACAATTGTACTTGGACCTGTAAGCGATGAGATAAAAAAAGCATATACGCTTACATTAAAGGGGATGCTTGCACTTGCTGATGCAAGATTTCTTTATGGGTGTACAGGATTTAATCTTGATATTCTTGCGAGAGGTCCGCTCTGGGAAGCCGGTCTTGATTACAGATGTGGAACAGGACATGGTGTCGGATATCTTTTGAATGTGCATGAATCACCAAACGGATTCAGGTGGAAACATATATTGGGACAAAACGATTTGTGTGTCATGGAGCCGGGAATGGTAACATCAGATGAACCGGGCGTTTATGTTGACGGAAAATACGGAATACGTATAGAAAATGAGATAGTATGCGTCAGGGATTATGAAAATGAATATGGAACATTTCTCAAATTTAAAATGCTTACATGTGCACCGATAGACCTTGAAGCTGTTGATGTATCGTACCTAAATGAAAAAGATATAGAAAGAATTAATGATTATCACAGCTGGGTGTATGAACAGCTGAGTCCATATATGTGTGGAGAAGAATTAGAAAAATTGAAGAGGGCAACAGTCAGAATATGAAAGAAATAATAGACAGAACTAAGAATACAGCAGAAAAAATGGTAAAAGACCGTTCATCATATATTGTGGTCGCTGCTGTTATGGTATGCTTTGTTATAGTGCTTGCAGCGTGGATTATGGGAAAAAAGCACATAGATCCGCAGGATTATATAACGGTTACTTATAATGGGATTAATGGATATGCATCAGCAGAATGTAGTGTTGATTCAGAAAAGCTATATAAAACGCTTGCCGGAAAAGAAGTTAATATGGAGAAACTTACAGCTTACAGGAAGTTTGCTGATTCACTTGAGGCACATATTGAAAAAAGTGATATTTCAAACGGAGACAAGCTTACAGTATATGTTGAATATGATACACAGGCTGCGGCTGATTCAGGCGTCATGGTTGCAGGCAGCAGTTATAATATAAGAGCAAAAGGGATAGGAAATGGAACTAAAATAGATTTATTTTCTAATGTTGAAGTTGTATTTGCGGGCATAAGTCCTGAAGCATATGTTGTAATAAATAATAAATGGGATGATGAATATCTGTCAGCACTTGAATTTGTGCCGGACAAGCATACAGGAATAAGCAAAGATGATGTAATCTGTGTTAAATGCAGTGCGGATGAAGCTGAGCTTGGACGCCACGGATATGCTGTTTCATCTATATCAATGTCTTATACGGCTGACAGGCTTGGCTCATATGCTGATGATGTAAATGAACTTGATAAAGATGTGGTAAGACAGATTGATGAGGAATGTAAAAAAACTATTACGAGCCAGACCCAGGATAAAACATTCAGAATGATGTATCGTGCTACATCTGATACATCATATCTTTACAAGGCGAATGATGAAAGAGCTGAAAATATTAATCTTATGGAAATAAAATTCCTTAAAAGAAAGAACAGTCTTGAGGGTGGTAATGAAAATTATATTTATTATTTTTACAGTGCTGATGTTGTAAATGGTGACAGTACGGATACAGTATATTTTGCATTTGTATTTTCACAGGTATATATATCATATGATGGAAAATTTCAGGTTGCTGTTGATGACTATAAGACATCATATACATGCAGTACCGATTATAATAAATTGTATGAGGAATGTATAGGCAGCAGGCAGCAGATGTATGATATATTAAATGTAGAAAAAATAAAATAAAACAATAAAATATATTGACAATATATAAAAAGTATTCTATAGTTATACTATAGAATACTTTTTATATAGGTGGTGTTGATATGTATAGTGAAGTGTATAGCGTTACGCTTGCCGGGCTTGATGCGTGTATTGTAAAGGTAGAGACAGATGCCGGCGACGGACTTCCGTCATTTGAGATGAGTGGCTGTCTTGCAGCACAGGTTACAGAGGCAAGGGAACGAGTGAGAGTTGCAGTTAAGAATTCAGGGATAATACTGCGTCCGCAAAAGATTATGGTTAATATTTCCCCGGCTGATATAAGAAAAGCAGGGAATGGATTTGATCTGCCTGTTGCGGCTGGAATTCTTGCCGCAGATGGCATTATTAAAACAGATATGCTTGAGTCGTCTGTGATTATCGGTGAATTAAGCCTTGATGGAAGTGTTAACGCAGTAAGAGGAATTATTAACTGTGTTGCAAAGGCAGCACAGATGGGATTTAAGAGGTGCATAGTTCCGTCATGTAATATTTGTGAAGGAGAACACATAGAAGGAATAGAAGTTCTTGGCGTTGACAGTTTAAAGCAGCTTATCGGATATTTTAACGGTGAATCAGAACTTATTGATGCAATTGATGCAAAGAAAAGCAGAGAACATGATGTGATTCATATGAAAAATGAAACCTGTCCGGATTTTGCGGATATAACCGGGCAGATTACTGCAAAAAGAGCGTCGCTTATTGCAGCGGCAGGGCATCACAATATCTGCTATATGGGGATTCCGGGGACAGGAAAGACTATGATGGCGAAAAGAATCAGTACAATAATGCTGCCGCTTAATGAGAGTGAGAAGATGGAACTGACGCGTATCTACAGTGCGGCAGGAAAGCTTGAGGGAAGAAGTATTATAGAAGAAAGACCGGTAAGATGCCCCAATTATAATACAACGAAAGCTGTGATGCTGGGAGGCGGTGTTGTTCTGTCTCCCGGTGAGATAACACTTGCAGATAAGGGGATTTTATTTCTGGATGAATTTAATGAATTTGCATCTGCTGTGATAGATTCGTTAAGAACGCCGCTTGAGGAACATATTATAAGAATTGTAAGAGGTTCTAAAGAGTATATTTATCCGGCTGATTTTATGCTTGTTGCAGCAATGAATCCATGCAGATGCGGGTATTATCCTGACCGTAACAGGTGCAGTTGTACAGAACATGATATAAAAAGGTACATGAGCCGTGTAAGCAAGCCTATATGGGACAGGATTGATATATGCACGCATATGGGGATGATAGATGCAAGAAATATTTTGTATGAATCAGATGCGGATAAGAGCAGTGATTTTTATACTACGGCTAATATGAAAAAATGTGTTAAAACGGCGTATGATATTCAAAAAGAAAGATTTAGTAATGAAAATATAGAATTTAATTCGCAGATGAATGAAAAGCATGTGAAAAAATACTGCAGGCTGGGACAGGCAGAAAAGCGGATTATGGAAACTGCATTTGAAAGACTTAATCTTACGGTACGAGGGTATCATAAGGTGTTAAAAACGGCAAGGACAATAGCAGATATAGAAGGGGAAGAATGTATTAATGCCGGGCATTTAAGTGAAGCATTTTCCTATAGAAATCCTTTATAAGATTATATTTGGAACGGAGTGTGAAAAAAATATATAACGAAGACTATTATATGTACCGGCTGTGTAATATTAAAGGTATAGGCAGAGCGTCGGTAAGAAAGCTTGTTGATTTTTTTGGAAGTGCATATAATGTATCAAAAGCAGATATTAATATATTGAAAAAGACAGGAATATTAAATGGCAGGCAGATAGATGAATTTGCTTTTTCGATGAAAAATAAAGATAGCATATATAAGTATGAAGATATGATTAAAAATGGGTGTAACTGGATTAGCATAAACAATAATAATTATCCTGAAAGGCTTCATAATATTGATGACGCACCGCTTGGACTTTACTGTCGTGGAAATCTTCCGCCGGATGACAGACTGAGTGTTGCAATTATTGGTTCAAGAAACTGTTCTTCATATGGAAGGCGGATGGCATATAATCTCGCAGAAAGTTTTGCAGCCGATAATATTCAGGTAATAAGCGGCCTTGCAGCGGGAATAGATGCAGCGGCACACAGAGGATGCCTTGCATCGGGGGGATATACATATGCTGTTCTTGGATGTGGAACGGATGTGTGTTATCCATATGAGAATTTAGATATATATAAAAATATAATAAAAACGGGAGGCGTGATTTCTGAATACCCACCGAATACTCGGCCTGATGCATGGCGTTTTCCTGAAAGAAACAGGATAATAAGCGGGCTTGCAGACATCGTAATTGTTGTTGAGGCAGCTCAAAGAAGCGGAGCGATGATAACTGTTGACCAGGCACTTGAACAGAACAGGGAAGTTATGGCGGTTCCGGGAAGAGCTGATGATATTTGCAGTCAGGGGTGTAACGAACTTATAAAAACAGGTGCGATGGTTATAACAAAACCGGAGGATATTTGGCAGTGCAGTGCAGCTGCTTTATGGAAAAATAAAAATAATAAAATAAATAAACATACAAATACAGATATAAAGGCGTTAAATGGTGGAAATGGGAACAAAAAACCAGTATGTCCGACCGTAAATCTGCTTGCAACTGAAAAAAAATTAGTGTATAGTGTTCTCTGTTTACATCCGAAAGACACGGATGAGATTATTAATGAAACAGGATTGAATGTATCCACGGTTATGCAGACGCTTCTTTTATTACAGCTGGAGGGGTGTGTTGAGGAAGTGGCGAAAAACTGTTATATCAGAATAAAGTGACAGATTTAAGGGGAGGATATTACAAATGGCAAAGTATCTTGTTATAGTAGAGTCGCCTGCTAAGGTAAAGACAATTAAGAAGTTTCTGGGCTCTAATTATGAAGTAATGGCATCACAGGGGCATATAAGAGATCTTCCAAAAAGCCAGCTTGGCGTGGATGTTGATAATGATTATGAACCTAAGTATATAACAATAAGGGGAAAAGGCGATATTCTTGCTGCTTTAAGAAAAGAGGCAAAGAAAGCAGACAAAGTATATCTTGCAACCGACCCGGATAGAGAGGGAGAAGCGATTTCATGGCATCTTGCCAAAGCTTTGAAACTTGAAGACAAAGATATATACAGAATTACATTTAACGAGATTACTAAAAATGCTGTAAAGGCATCTATAAAAAATGCCAGAAAAATAGATATGAATCTTGTTGATGCACAGCAGTCAAGACGTGTGCTTGACAGAATGGTAGGCTACAGGATAAGTCCGCTTTTATGGGCTAAGATTAAAAGAGGTCTCAGTGCCGGAAGAGTGCAGTCTGTTGCATTAAGAATCATATGCGACAGAGAAGATGAGATTAATTCATTTATACCTGATGAATATTGGACGATAGATGCAGATGTCAATATAAAAGGTGAAAAGAATACAGTTAAAGCAAAATTTTACGGCGATGAGAATGGTAAAATTGATGTTAAAAACGGCGAACAGGCTGAAAAAATTATAGAAGAAGTTAAAAAGAGTGATTTTAGTGTTGAAAGCGTAAAGCATGGAGAGAAGATTAAAAAAGTACCTCTTGCTTTTACAACAAGTACACTTCAGCAGGAAGCTGCAAAACAGCTGAATTTTGCTACACAGAAAACTATGAGGCTGGCACAACAGCTTTATGAAGGCGTCGATATTGCGGGCAGAGGAACTATAGGTATAATCACATATTTAAGAACTGATTCCACAAGAATTGCTGATGAGGCGGTTGCTGCAGCAACACAGTATATTGGTGAACAGTATGGCGAAGAATATGTTGGAACAGTGCATGATACAAAAGAAAAGAAGAAAATTCAGGATGCACATGAAGCGATAAGACCTACAGATATAAGTCTAAGCCCAGCTATAATAAAGGATTCGCTTTCAAGAGATCAGTTCAGACTTTATCAGCTTATATGGAAAAGATTTACTGCCAGCCAGATGAGTCCTGCTATATACGAAACAGCATCTGTTAAAATTGCGGCAGGAAAATACAGATTCAGTGTTTCTGCTTCTAAGATAAAGTTTGACGGTTTTCTTTCAGTTTATAAAGATGATGACGAAAAATCAGAAAATAAAGCACTTATTCATGGAATAAGTGAAGAATCGCAGGTGAGCCTCGCCGATGTCAAAGGAGAGCAGCATTTTACACAGCCTCCGGCACATTTTACAGAGGCTTCGCTTGTAAAACAGCTTGAAGAACTTGGAATAGGAAGACCAAGTACATACGCTCCGACAATAACAACTATTATTGCCAGACATTATGTTGCAAAAGAAAATAAGAATTTATATGTTACAGAACTTGGTGAAGCTGTCAATAATATAATGAAGAAAGCTTTTCCAACGATAGTAGATGTTAATTTTACAGCTAATATGGAGACTCTTTTAGACAGTGTTGGCGAAGGAAAAGTTAAATGGAAAGAAGTAATAAGAAATTTCTATCCGGACCTTGATGAAGCGGTAAAATTGGCAGAAAAAGAACTTGAAAATGTGAAGATAGAGGATGAAGTTACAGATGTAATATGTGACAAATGCGGAAGAAATATGGTTATAAAATATGGCCCGCATGGCAAATTTCTGGGTTGTCCGGGATTTCCTGAATGTCATAATACAAAACCATATCTTGAAAAAATAGGTGTTACATGTCCAAAATGCGGAAAAGATATTGTGCTTAAAAAGACAAAAAAGGGAAGACGCTATTTTGGATGTGAAAATAATCCGGAATGTGATTTTATGAGCTGGCAGAAACCAGTTTCAAAAAAATGCCCGAAATGCGGCGGCTACATGGTTGAAAAAGGTAATAAGATTGCATGTGCAGATGAAACATGTGGATATATTGAAGCTAAAACAGAAAAAAAGGAAGATAAGTGATATTAAATTGTGCGAAAAATATTGTATTTTTTAGGCAAGTGTGCTAATATTCAATCAGTAATTATAAAATAGGAATGCAAATAATGCGTTTAGAATTATAGGAGGTACAATATGAGCGTTCAACTTCTGGATAAGACTAGGAAAATTAATAAACTGTTGCACAATAACCATTCTCTAAGAGTGGAATTTAGTGATATTTGCGACGTGCTTAGCGGAATACTTGAGTCTAATATTCTTGTTATAAGTAAAAAAGGAAAAGTTCTCGGAACAGGTTTTTATACCGGAGTTGATGTCATTGATGAACTTATATATGATAAAGTTGGTGGATTTGTAGACAACATGTTTAATGAGAGACTGTTAAGTGTGTTATCAACAAAGGAGAATGTTAATCTTGCGACACTTGGCTTTGCTGTTGATAATGTGAAAAAGTTTCAGGCATTGATAGTACCTATAGAGATTGGCGGAGAGAGACTTGGAACATTATTCATGTATAAGAATGATAAGGCCTATGAGATTGATGATATTATATTATGTGAATATGGAACTACTGTAGTAGGGCTTGAGATGATGCGTTCTGTAAATGAAGAAAATGCAGAAGAAGTAAGAAAGAAACAGATAGTAAAATCAGCAATGAGTACGTTGTCAGCATCTGAAGTTGAGGCTATAAAACATGTATTTAAAGAACTTGACGGAACAGAAGGAATTCTTGTTGCAAGCAAGATTGCAGACAGTGTGGGTATTACACGCTCAGTAATTGTCAATGCACTTAGAAAGTTTGAAAGTGCAGGTGTAATTGAGTCTCGTTCATCAGGAATGAAAGGAACATATATCAAAGTTACTAATGAAGTGG
The DNA here is from genome assembly GCF_040096395.1 of Lachnospira hominis (ex Hitch et al. 2025). NCBI lineage: Bacteria > Bacillati > Bacillota > Clostridia > Lachnospirales > Lachnospiraceae > Lachnospira > Lachnospira hominis (ex Hitch et al. 2025). The sequence continues at coordinate 52,531 of NZ_JBBMES010000011.1, forward strand.
TATATGATGAACTTAAAAAACTTGATGATTGATAATTTATAGTACTTTAGGGAAACTTTAAAATAGGAATAAATAGAAAAATAACGGATTTATAAGAAAAATGGATGGAACCTGCATATATATCTTAAAAAAAGATGGTTGCGGTTTCGTCTTTTTTCATTTTTTACTTTATTTTTTCCAAATATTATCATATAATATATTTTAGGCTTATTAGGTTAAGAAGAATTAATTGAAAAACAGCTGCTACGGCAGTGGAATGGAGGGTATATGTCTTCAGGTATATTTGGATATGTTAATGTGCTTAAATCGGCAGCAGATGCAAGCTGGTTAAGAGAAGAGGTCTTATCAAACAATATTGCTAATGTTGATACGCCTAATTACAAAAGACAGGATGTTGAATTTAAGACATATCTTAATTCAGCGATAGAGCAGTCAGGAAAACCAAAGGCTACTTTGACACAGAAGATTAATAATGTTGATTTATCAAATATAAAGACAAGAACTTATACAGATAACTCAGCACTTTCATATAGAATAGACGGCAATAATGTAGATTTGTCTACTGAAAATGTGGAACTTGCAGCAGAACAGATTAATTATAATGCTTTAATTGACAGCATGAATAATGAGTTTTCGAGATTTAAAGCTGTACTTAAATAACAGGGAGGATATATCACATGTCAATGTTTACATCATTTAACATAAGTGCGAGCGGTATGACTGCACAGCAGCTAAGGTCGGACATTATATCTCAGAATATAGCAAATTCAAATACAACAAGAACTTCAGATGGCACTCCTTATGTGAGAAAAGCAGTTGTTTTTACAGAAAAAACATTAACAGGTGCAACAGCAATAAAAGGTGCTAACAGCAATGGCTCTTCTTTTGCAAGTGCTTTAAGAAATGCCAGCGGCGGCAGACTTGGTGATGGCGTAAAAGTTACATCGGTTTATGAAGATACATCAACAGATATGAACATGGTATATGATCCGTCACATCCTGATGCTGATGAGAACGGATATGTAACATATCCTAATGTAAATGTTGTCCAGGAGATGACTGATATGATTGATGCTTCACGTTCTTATGAGGCAAATATATCAGCATTTAATGCAAGCAAATCAATGGCAACAAAAGGTCTTTCAATAGGACAGGCTTAGAAGATTTAATATATAAAGATTTATAAATGACTGGAAAGAGGTAAATCATGGACGTAACATCAGCAATCAATAGTTTAGGAAATGATTATGTGGCTAAAGTCACTGATGCGATGAAACAGTCAGCGTCAGTTAATAATACTAATGGCAGTGCGGCTAATCAGACATTCGATTCCATTTTTAATGCTGTATCAGGACTTGTTAACAGTACAAATGATTATGTACAGCAGGCACAGCAGGCTGAGATAGATTTTGCACTTGGCAAGATGACAAATACACATGAACTTGGAGTTTACCAGCAGCAGGCAAATATTGCATTGCAGTTTACTGTTGCAGTGAGAGATAAAGCATTAGAGGCATATAAAGAGATAATGAATATGCAAATTTAATTAATGGGAGTAATAAAGTACGATGGCTGAACGATTTAGACAAATTGTTGATCGAATAGTAGAAAAATGGAAAAGCTGGTCTGCTAAACAGAAAACAATTATAATCAGCACGGCAGCAGTAATTCTGGTTGCGGTTGCGATTATTGCATTTGCTGTGACAAGACCAAATTACGAAGTGCTTACAACGTGTCAGGATTATACAGAACTTGGAAGCGTTACATCAATTCTTAATGAGAATGGATATAAGTATCAGGTACAGGATAATACATTAGTTGTAAAAGTGGAAAAGAAGAATCTTACAAATGCCAAGATGGCAATTGCATCTGCTGATATCAAGTCTGATGGATATACATTTGATGATGCGATGAAGAGCAGTTTTACAACAACTGAATCTGATAAGACAAAACAGTTTGCACATTATCTTGAAGCAAAATTTGTATCGGACCTTGAATCTATGGATGGAATCAAATCTGCATCTGTATCAGTTGATATACCTGATACAAGCAGTTCATTTTATGCAACAACCGCAGAAAAATCTGTCAGTGTTGTTGTTGATACGAATAAGACAATAAGTGATGATACAGCTGAGAGTATCGCAAATTTCCTTGCAACAGCTGCAGGCAATTCGACAACTAATAATATTACAATTATTGATAATAAAGGAACAACTCTTTTTTCGGGTCTCAGCAATGCGGGAACGGTATCGGGTGTAAGCAATGCCGGAAAACAGAAATATAAAGCACAGATTGAAGCTACTACAATTAATTCATTAAGAAAAGGGCTTCTTTCAACGGGACTTTATGATGATGTCAATCTTACACTTAATTATGTACTTGACTGGGATGCTGTAAATACTATAGCAACTGAGTATTCAACACAGGGCGATGAACAGGCAATATTTGGAGAGTCTTATGAAGAGATATCTACAGGTTCAACAGGTGCGAGCGGAACACCTGGAACAACTTCTAACAGTTCAGACAGTACTACATACAATGTAACTAACGGTACGGGTGATACTTCAACATATCAGCTTAACAAGTATTCGTATATGCCGAATTCATTGGTAACAACAACAAACAAAGAACCTGGTTCTATTGTATATGGTGATTCATCTTTGGCTGTAACATTTATAAAAAATGTTGTATACAATGAGGATGAATGTAAAAAGCTTGGCTATCTTGATAATATGACATGGGAACAGTTCAAGAGCCAGAATACACAGCCTGTTGCACAGACGGTTGACCAGACATGGATTGATTTGATTTCTGCCGGTACAGGTATTGATTCTGCTAATATTTCTGTGCTTGCATACCAGAGACCATGGTTTGAAGATTCTACATCAGGAAGTGTATTTACAAGAGTTACTTTCTGGTTACAGATTGCACTCGCAGCAATTATTCTTGGAATTCTTGTGTTTGTAATTATAAGAAGTGCCAGACCTCTTACAGTTGAAGAGACTGAACCGGAACTTTCAGTGGAACAGATGCTTGCAGCAACAAAGGAGAACCAGCCTGCTGTTGATGATATTGATATGCAGGATAAGTCAGAAACGAGAAAAGCAATTGAGAAGTTTGTGGATGAAAATCCGGAAGCTGTTGCATTACTGCTTCGTAACTGGCTTAATGATGACTGGAGTTAATATAGTTAATAAGTTTATTTAGTATATATGGAGGCAAATGATGGCAAGAACTACATCACCGGGTGGTGAAAGAGAGATGGATGGCGTTGAAAAAGCAGCAACTCTGCTTATCACACTTGGACCTGAAAAATCAGCTAAAATATTTAAACATCTCAAAGAAGAAGAGATTGAACAGCTCACTCTTGAAATTGCAAATACAAGCAGTGTTTCTCCGCAGACAAAGGAAAAAGTTTTGAGCGAGTTCTATGAGATATGTCTTGCACAGCAGTATATTGCTGAAGGCGGTATCGGATATGCAAAAGAGCTGCTTGAAAAAGCACTTGGCGAAGAAAAAGCGAAGGATGTTATCGGAAAGCTTACAGCAAGCCTTCAGGTTCGTCCTTTTGAATTTATCAGAAAGACAGACCCAAGCCAGCTGCTTAACTTTATCCAGGATGAGCATCCTCAGACTATTGCACTTATACTTTCGTATCTTCCTGCCTCACAGGCATCAATGGTTGTGTCATCGCTTCCACCTGAAAAACAGGCAGATGTTGCAAGAAGAATTGCACAGATGGACAGAACATCGCCTGATGTTATCAAGCAGGTTGAAAAAGTACTTGAGCGTAAACTTTCATCACTTGTTAATCAGGATTATACAATTGTCGGTGGTGTGGATGCTATCGTAAGTATCCTCAATTCTGTTGACAGAGGAACAGAAAAACATATCATGGAAACATTGGAGGTTGAAGAGCCGGAACTTGCAGACGAAATCCGCAAGAAGATGTTTGTATTCGAGGATATTCTTTCCCTGGACGACAGAGCTATACAGCGTGTATTGCGTGATGTTGATAATTCAGATCTCGCACTTGCATTGAAGGGTGCAACAGAAGAAGTTCAGAATGTAATACTAAACAACCTTTCAAAACGTCTTGCTGTTATGATAAAGGAAGATATGGAATATATGGGACCTGTTCGTATGAAAGATGTTGAAGAGGCTCAGCAGAAGATTGTTAATATTATCAGAAAACTTGAAGACTCTGCTGAAATTGTTATTGCCCGTGGCGGAGGTGACGAGATAATTGTCTAATTTATTAAAAAAAGGCTCAACAATAACAAAAAGCGAGCGGGTAATAGATTATAATGAAAAAATAAAAGAAAAGCTTCAGGCAGTGATAGATGCAGAATCAGCAGCAGGAGACCAGAGCAGCGATGGATTTGTCAATGGCCTTACAGCAGATGTTGTAGAGAGGCTTACACAGGATGATGATGCAAATGAAGAAACATCGGCAACACAGGAAGAACTTGAGAATCATATAAATGAACTCAGGGAAGAAGCCGAAAGCATTATTGCAGATGCAAATGAGCAGGCACAAAAAATAATTGATGATGCTGATGAACAGGTAAAACGAGCTGCAAAAGAAGCAAAAGATAATGGATATGAGGAAGGACTTGCACAGGCAGATGCTGAATATTCATTGAGAAAAGACGAACTCGAAAAAGAATATGAATCAAGAAAAAAACAGCTTGAGCAGGAATATACAGAAAAAAGAAATAAGATAGAACCTGAACTTATCAATGTTCTTACTGATGTATATAATAAAGTTATTCTTTCAATTGCAGATGAAGACAAAGAAGTTCTTGTACATCTTATTAACGGTGTCTTATCTGATGCGGAAAAAAGTGATGAGTTTGTTATAAAATGCTCACCACAGGATTATTCATATATTTCTGAAAATCAGGGTAAGATTTTCTGCAATATGTCAAAAGATATTACATTAGATATCACAACAGATGAGACACTGGGAAAGAATGACTGCATTATTGAAACTGATGGAGCTGTGTTTGATTGCAGTCTTGACAAAGAACTTGCTAATCTCACAAAGAAAATAAAAATGCTTAGTTGTCTTGACTAGGAGGACGGCAGATGTCATTGATTAATATAGAAAAATATGAACATTTGATGCATGAGCCTTTTTATCAGAAACTTGGCAAGGTGTCAAAAATAGTAGGTCTTACGATTGAGTCAATAGGACCTGATGCAAAACTTAATGATTTATGCAAAATATATTCGCCTGATAAAAGCCAGACGATGTTTGCAGAAGTTGTTGGATTCAAAGATTCGAGAGTCCTTCTTATGCCATTTGAAAATGTTGACGGAATAGGACCGGGATGTATAGTTGAAAATACAGAAAAGCCTCTTGAAGTTAAAGTTGGCAACGGAATACTTGGACATACGCTTGATGGACTTGGCAATCCAATGGAAGGCGATATTGTAGATTTAACAGATACATATCCGGTAGAAGCCGCTCCTCCGGATCCGATGAAGAGAGTGATTATTAATCAGGTGCTTCCGCTTGGCGTCAAAGCGGTTGATGGACTTCTGACAGTCGGAAAAGGTCAGCGTATTGGTATATTTGCAGGAAGTGGTGTGGGTAAAAGTACATTGCTTGGTATGTTTGCAAGAAATACAAAAGCGGACATCAATGTAATTGCTCTTATAGGTGAGCGAGGAAGAGAAGTAAGAGAGTTTATAGAACGAGACTTAGGACCTGAAGGTATGAAGAGAAGCGTACTTGTTGTTGCAACATCTGATAAACCGGCACTTATAAGAAATAAGGCTGCGAAGACAGCGACAGCTATTGCGGAATATTTCAGGGATCAGGGAAAAGATGTTCTGCTTATGATGGACTCTCTGACACGTTTCTCGATGGCACAAAGAGAAATAGGACTTGCGTCAGGAGAACCTCCTGTTACAAGAGGATATCCACCGAGTGTATACAGTGAAATGCCAAAACTTCTTGAAAGAGCCGGAATGGCCGAAAAAGGTTCCATTACAGGATTGTATACAGTGCTTGTTGATGGTGATGATTTTAATGAGCCTATTACTGATACAGCACGAAGTATTCTTGATGGACATATAATACTTTCAAGAAAGTTAGGACATAAAAATCATTATCCAGCTATTGATATCCTGCAAAGCATATCAAGATGCATGAGCCAGATTTCAACTAAAGAACACAAAAAGATGGCTGGACGTCTTAAAAATGTTCTTGCAACATATAATGAGGCGGAAGATTTGATTAATATTGGTGCATATAAAAAAGGAAGCAATAAAAATATTGATTATGCCATTTCAAAGATAGATGCAGTAAATGCTTTTCTTATGCAGCAGACTGACGAGAAATATTCTTTTGAAGAAGAACTAAAAATGCTTTTTGATATTTTCAGCGATTATAATACATTTGAGAAAGCAGAGTAATTATGGCAAAATTTGTATATAAGATGCAAAATATCCTTAATATTAAAATGAGACTTGAGACGCAGGCAAAGACAGAATTCTCGCAGGCAAGTGCAAGACTTGATGAAGAAGAAGATAAACTTCGGAGTCTTATTTTAAGACGAAGAACTTACGAGGATGAGTTGAAAAATGCATCAAATGACAAACTGGATATTAATAAGTTAAAACAGTATAATAACTATATAGCTGTTATAAAAGAACTTATGGAAAAACAGGCATTGCAGGTCAGGGTTGCCCAGAAAAATCTTGATAAAGCCAGAGAAAAACTTAATAAATCAATGCAGGAAAGAAAAATCCATGAAAAACTTAGAGAAAAGGCGTTTGATGAATTTAAGGAAGAACTCAAGGCTGAAGAAAAGAAGGAGATTGACCAATTAGTAAGCTTTACGTATAATGATAGAGGAAAGAAAGCATAACAGATAAATTTTGAGGAAGGAACTTAGATGCCATGGCAAGGAAAAAGAAAAAGTCAGAAGATAATCTTGATACAGATAATGGATTAGAAGAAGAAAAAGGCGGCGGGATAGCCGGAGCTCTTCTTGCTGTAGCAATAATTGTTATATGGCTTGTTATATTTGCACTTCTTATAAAGATGGATGTTGGCGGAGTGGGAAGCATGCTCAGGCCATTCCTTAAAAATGTACCGGTAATTAACAGGATTCTGCCGGATAAGTCTGATGAGGAAGTAATGGAAGAGACTGGATACAAGTATAAAAATCTTGCAGAAGCTGTAGACAGAATAAAAGAACTGGAAGACCAGCTGGCACAGTATCAGAATAATGGTGCTGCTGATTCAGACCAGATAGCACAGCTTAAGGCGGAAGTTGAACGTCTCAAGGTTTATGAAGATAATCAGGAGAATTTTCTGAAACAGAAAGAGGAATTTGACAGGGAAGTCGTATTTACAGATAACGCACCTGACATAGAAGAATATAAAAAATGGTATGAGCAGATAAGCCCGGATAATGCAGCACAGATATATAAAGAAGTGTGTGAAAAGATACAATACTCACAGAAGATTCAGGACTGGGCTACTACATATGCTGCTATGGATGCCGCTGATGCGGCTGCTATTATGCAGGAGATGACAGGCGATACAGATATTGTATCAAAGATTCTTCTTTGCATGAAAGCCAAACAGAGAGCTGCCATATTGGCAGAGATGGACCCTGTATATGCAGGAAAACTCACAAAGATAATGTTTCCTTAACAGTCAGGGATAATTAATGGGTGAATTTATCATTTGGGCAGTCAGCAGTGCGTCTGGCTGCCTGATAGATAATTTTACTATATAGTCTGTATGACAAATAATAAGAAAGGAGGATACAAAGTGGGTACAGTTATTTCAGGAGCGCAGAGTGTTGACAATAATGTTGTTCCGGTTGTTTCATCAGGCAAAAACCAGAGTGTAAACGGTCAGAAGTTTGGTGATATAATGGCAAAATCTGTTGGCAGTAATGCAGGAAAGAAGAATTCTTCTACAGATACATTATCGCAGAATTCAATCAGGACAAATACTTCATCATCTGATAAAAATGATGTGGCAGAGAAAGTATCATCAGCTGATAAAGCTAAGGCAAGTGATACTAATAAGACGCAGAATACAAAAACAGATAATAAAGTGGCTGAAAAAGTTGATAAAGCTGCCAACGAAGTATATGACAAGATAAAGAAAACATTGGGAGTTTCTGATGAAGAAATTCAACATTCAATGGAAAATCTTGGGCTTACAATGGCCGATTTATTAATGCCTGAGAATATTATGCAGCTTGTTATGGATATTACAGGTACACAGGATTCAATGCAGCTTGTTACAGATGATATGTTATCAAATGCAATGAAAGATATAATGGATTTTGTTTCACATACATCGCAGCAGCTTGCAGCAGATTTATCTGTGACACCGGATGATTTAAAAGAAATATTACAAAGTGTTTCTTTTGATGAGAAAGCTGATAAAAATATTCAGACACATGAAGAGAATAGCGATGTAAAAGAAGATGCTGCGGACAGCAATATAAAAGATGCATCGCCGCTCGAACAGGTTATTGCAAAGAAGATTACAACAGGTTCTGATTCATCAAAAAATGATGCAATGTCTGAGAAAGAAAATGGACATGAGCAAAAACAATCAGTGTCTTCAAATGAGAATGTTAATCAGCTGGCATCGGGAACAACAACTACAGTACAAAGTATTGCAGAAGAATTTTCTTCAGTCCTTGAGAACAGAGGTGTTAATGAAACGGATATTCTTGATCAGATTATCAATCAGATAAAATTCACATCTGATGATGCTGTTAAGAGTATGGAAATTCAGCTTACACCGGAAACTCTTGGCAAAGTTAATGTTCTTGTATCGGTGAGAGAAGGCGTTGTTACAGCACAGCTTAATGTTCAGAATGAACAGGTTAAAAAAGCGTTGGAAAATCAGATGATTACATTAAAAGAAAATTTTGAAAATCAGGGCGTTAAAGTTGAATCTGTAGAAATTACAGTTCAGACAAACGCATTTGAAAATAATCAGAATTTTAATAATCAGAATGAGCAGAAAAACAATACATCAAAAAATCGTGCAAAGCTCAATCTTAACGGCTTGAATTTTGATGACGACAATGATGATGAATTGGATGATGAACAGAATTCAATGCTTAATGAAAACAGCAGTGTTGAATACATGGCATAAAAAGTGATTTAAGAAAGGAGTATATAATGGTAACATCAAATGTTATTAACGGTTTGATTGATAATTCAAAAAATGATGGAAATATCAGTTCAACAACAAAAAACGATAAGAGTAATTCAAGTCTTGATGTGAATGACTTTTTACAGCTTCTTGTTGCACAGATGCAGTATCAGGATCCGCTTGAGCCGACAGATAATACACAGTATATTGCACAGATGGCTACATTTACACAGGTTGAAGCTACTACAGAGATGGGCAACAAAGTTGAACAGCAGATGGCATCATCACTTGTAGGTAAATCTGTTATTATGAAGACAAATGAAAGCTCTTCAGGAATGATTGCCGGCAAAGTTAATTATTGGGAAAATATCGATGGTAAGATTTATCTTGGAATCAACGGCAAGCTTTATGATATAGCTGACGTTGATACTGTTCTTGACAATGATTACTATGACAAGCTTGTAAATGGAGATACATCTAAAAAAGATGATACAGCATCTGGAAGCGGCAAGGCTGATGATACATCTAAAAAAGATGATACAGCTGACAGTAAGACAGAATAAGACATAAGACAGGAGGCTGCTTATGAACAGTATTATAACTGGTGGATATTCATCCATAGAGCAGGCTGCGGGCAAATTATCAAATAAAAAGGATACATCGCAGGCGGCAGGCAGTTCCGGTATCTCTTTTCAGGATATTTTAAAACAAAAGAAAAATATTGCAGAAGCTGCAAACGAAGTATCAGGCGGTGAAGGCGTAAAATTTTCAAAGCATGCAGATATGAGACTGAAGCAGAGAGACATAACGCTTACCGATGAACAGCTATCAAGACTGAATGAGGGAACGCAGAAAGCCGGACTTAAAGGAATAAGAGAATCTCTGGTTATCATGGATGATTTAGCGTTTATAGTCAATACAAAGAGTAAAACAGTAGTGACAGCGATGGATCAAAACAATAGTGAAGACAATATATTTACAAATATTGACGGGGCAGTAATTATTTAGCCGGACCTGAATGGAGGCTTTGATTTCCCTGAATGACAGATGGGAAATTGTGCCGGTCATATTAGTCTTCATGGATATTATGGAGGAAATTTTATTATGATGAGATCATTGTTCTCTGCTGTGTCAGGTTTAAAGGCACATCAGACAAAAATGGACGTTATTGGTAATAATATTGCCAACGTCAACACAGTTGCATATAAATCACAGTCAGTAACATTCGGCGATGTTTACTATCAGACAACACAGGTTGCCACAGGACCAAATGAAGCTTCTGGAAAAGGTGGTACTAATGCAAAACAGATAGGTCTTGGTTCTACAGTAGGTGCTATTTCAGTAGATCCTACAGCACAGGGTGCATCTGAGAGAACTGATAATACATGGGATTTAATGATTAGCGGAGATAAATTCTTCGTAGTAAGTAATGCAGGAAATACATATTTTACAAGAGCCGGAGATTTTACAACAGATCTTGATGGTGCTATTGTAACACAGAGCGGTGCTAATGTTATGGGTTGGAAAGCAGATGCTGATGGCAATATTATAAAAGACCGTGTTCAGGCTTTGTATGCAACAAGTCCTGAATATACATATACAGCACCAGCAGCAACAACAGGCGTTACAATTACAGGTAATGTAGATTCAAGAGAGACAGGAGATATTGCTTATACAGTGAATTTCTATGATTCACTTGGCAATGAATATCAGGCAACTCTTAATCTTACATATGACAGTAAAGATGCAGCAGCTGGAACAACAAGTTACAATGTTGTTGGCGGTTCGGTTACAATGAATGGACAGCCTACAGAACTTTCAGTTTCATGTGACAGCCAGGTTGTATTTAATACAAATACAGGTGCTTCGATGGTTGGAAATGCCGGACTTGCACTCACGTTTACTGATAACAGTGCAGATGGTTCAGGAAATATTGCTAATATCGGTACTAATAATGGAAATACATCAACAATTAATCTTGATGCTTCAGGACTTACAATGTATGCAGCAGCTTCAAATATTAATGCTACAATGGGAATAAATGGCACAGGAGCAGGTAAAGCAGTAGGTAAAATGACATCAGTAGGTGTTAATGAGTCTGGTCAGATTGTTGCAAGCTACAGCAATGGTGATACAAAGAAGATTGGTCAGATTGCAGTTGCATCATTTACTAACCCATCAGGTCTTGAAAAAGTTGGTGATAATCTTTATGCAGCAACACTTAACTCTGGTTCATTTGATGGAATTGGTGAAGATATATCAGAGTCAAGCGGCAAGATTACATCTGGATATCTTGAAATGTCAAATGTAGATCTTGCAGATCAGTTTACAAACATGATTACAACACAGAGAGGTTATCAGGCAAATTCAAGAATTATTACTGTATCAGATACAATGCTTGAAGAGCTTATTAATCTTAAAAGATAATTGATTTTTATTGGCTGTGGGCAACTATCATGTGTCCGCAGCCATATTTATGGTATCAGACATTTTTAATGGGAAAAATTGTTTAAATTTAGCATGATTTGTTGCAATAAATGCAAAAAAGTGTTTTAATATACATAGTGCATATATCAGGTACCTGTCGGTTTTTGGTACTAAAATATGACTTCACGAAACAATGAGAAATGTATATTATTTATGGGAGGGTCTATGATAAGTGTGACAAGATTTAATGATTCCACGCTGATTATTAATGCTGATTTGATACAGACAGTGGAAGAGACACCGGATACGGTGATAACGCTTACGACCGGCACAAAGTTTATTGTAAAGGAAAAGAGCAAAGAGATTGTAGATAAAGTAGTAGAATATAAAAGAAGAATTTTTGTTAATTCTCCTGTTAATTATAGAGAACAAACATATTGATAAATTTTTAAGAACGGATGGTGTTACATAGTGGATTTAGCTACACTCGTTGGTATTGTTTTAGGTCTTGTAATGGTAGTGTTCGGTATTATATCAAGTGCGGATATCAGTGCTATTACTAAGAGCTTTTTGGATTTGCCTTCATTTATTATTACATTTGGTGGTTCGATTGCTGGTATGATTGGTTCATACACATTTAAGGAACTTATCACATGTCTTAAAGGTATTACGATTGCATTTAAGGATCCTAAGCTTGATTATGGCGGGCTTATTGGAAAGATTATTGAACTTTCCAATGTTGCCAGAAAAGAAGGATTGCTTGCATTGGAAGAAGTTGCAGGTAATCTTGATGATGAGTTTATGAAAAAAGGTATTCTTCTTATTGTAGATGGTACAGAACCTGAACTTGTAAGAGGTATTCTTGAAACAGAACTTGATAATATGGATGCAAGACATAAAAAGATTGCAGGCTTTTATGATAACTGGGCTGCATTAGGTCCTGCATGGGGTATGATTGGTACTCTGGTTGGTCTTATTAACATGCTTGCAGACTTAAATGATATGGCATCTGTAGGACCTAACATGGCGGTGGCTCTTGTCACAACGCTGTATGGTTCGTTGATTGCTAACTGGCTTTGTGTTCCTATTGCAAATAAACTGAAACTTATTAATAATAATGAGTATCAGATGAAAGAGATTATTATAGAAGGTCTTCTTTCAATTCAGGCAGGTGAAAACCCACGAGTTATTGAAGAAAAGCTCAAATCATTCCTTTCACCTGACGCAAGAGGCAATGTGTCAGATTCGGAGGCTGGAGGTGAAGCATAATGAAGAAAAGAGCAGATCCTGAAAAGCCTGCACAGCTCTGGCTTAACACATTTTCGGATTTGATGAATCTGCTGTTGTGCTTCTTCGTACTCCTGTTTGCAATGTCTAATGTTGACCAGGAAAAGTTTCAGGAATTGTCGGCCTCTCTTTCGGCTGCATTTAATGTGCTTCCTAGTGGCGGTTCAGCTATCAATAATGATGGTATACTTGTCGGAAGTGGTGCAAGCCAGCTTAATGCGATAGCAGAACAGTATAATAATATGGGGCTTAATTCTGATGGTGATTATTCACAGGAGCAGGAAGAATCAAAGGATGCATTTGAAGAAGTTGAAAAAGCAGGACTTGAGGAGTCTGAAAAGATGGCAGATGCCATAGAAGATGCATTGAAAGAAGCCAATGTTCTGGATGAAGTCGAGATTACAGCAACAAGCAAGTATGTAGAACTTAATCTTGGAAGTGGTATTTTGTTTGATTCAGGAAGAGCTGAATTAAAATCAGAAGCTGTTAATCTGATTGAAAAAGTTGCAGATGCAATTTATCAGTATAATGATAATCTGATTATAATTGAAGGACATACGGATAATGTTCCAATCAATACGGCAGAGTTCCCGGATAACATGATGTTGTCACAGAAAAGAGCATATTCCGTTTTCAAATATCTTGTTAATAATAAAGGATTTGACCCGGCAACGATGATGTCATCGGGACGAGGTGAATCAGTCCCTATTGCTTCTAATTCTACTGCTGATGGCAGGGCACAGAACAGAAGAGTAGAGATAAAAATATATAATACATATAACAGTTAGAAAACTGTAAAATTTGCGGAGGAACGTTTTTATGAAAAAAAGTATGCTGAATGTCATTACTCTTGCACTTGTTCTTATTAATCTTGTGCTGACTGTTCTTTTGACATTTTCATTGGTCTCAACTAACAACAGGACAAATAATCTGATTAAAAAAGTTGGTGAGATTATTGATCTAGATGCGGCAGGGAATGCAGCCAATGGCTCACAGACAGGAAGTGCTGTTAATATTGACGATATTGAATATGTTGAAGTTAAAAGCGGTGACAGCACCAATATAACAGTGTCTTATACAGACAGTGGTAAGACACATTATGTTGTATTTAAAGTTACACTTGGACTTAATAAGAAAGCAAAAGATTATTCTACAAAGTCAACAAGCATTAATAATGGCATGAAGCTTATTGTAAGCCAGATAACAAATGAGGCTTTAAAGTATTCATATAATACAGTAACTACTAATAAGACAACAATTGAGAAAAATCTGTTGTCTACATTACAGGATCAGTTTGAGACAGAAGCAATCTGTTCAGTAACACTTTCTGAAATTCTTGTACAGTAATTACATAATTAAAAAATCAGATGAATTTTAAGCTTATGAATTGTACAAGGAGGTGAGGAAGTTGGGTGAGGTTCTTTCACAAAGTGAGATTGATAACCTCTTGAAGGCTTTAAACAGTGGCGAGCTTGATATTGACGAAGCAAAAAACACGGAAGAAAAACAGGTGAAAAATTATGATTTTGCAAGACCTGCTAAGTTTTCTAAAGAACATTTAAGAACACTGGAAATTATATACGAACATTTTGCCAGACTTATGTCAACCAATCTTCCGGCATATCTGCGAAAGTCTGTAACGGTAGATGTTGTGAATTCGGAAGTGGTTATTTATTCGGAATTTTCTAATGCATTGTCTAATCCGGTACTGCTCGGTGTTATAAGCATGAGTCCTTTGTCAGGAAATGTAATCATGGAGATGGCATCAAATCTTGGATTTGCTATTGTAGACAGGCTCCTTGGAGGAGTCGGTCAGGCACTTGATAAAGAGAGAGATTTTTCGGAAATAGAGTTGTCAATATTGGAAAGAATATTTTCAATATGTGTTAATCTTTTCCATGAACCATGGGAGAATGTAGTAAGTATATCTCCACGTCTGGAAAGAATTGAGACAAACTCCCAGTTTGCCCAGATTATTTCTCCAAGTGAGACAATTGCGATTGTGACACTTAATATTAAAATTGGAGATGTGGAAGGACTTATGAATATATGTCTTCCATTTGATACACTTGAACCGGTTATTGATAAACTTAATACTAAATACTGGTTCTCAACGATGAAAGAAAAAGATGAACATTCATACGAGGATACAATTGAAACTGCCATCAGCAGAGCAATGATTCCTATAAAAGCTGTGCTTGGAAATAGCACAATTAATGTGTCAGATTTTGCAAACCTTCAGGTTGGAGATATAATAAAAATCAATCGTAAGGTTGATGAAGAGCTTGAGGTGTTTGTTGGTAATATCCGTAAATTTAAGGCATTGCCGGGATATTCTGATGATAAATATGCAGTTAGGGTAACAGAGGTTATCAGAGAGGAGAGTGAATAAGGATGGATGGAATGCTGTCACAGGAAGAGATAAATGCATTACTTGCAGGAGCATCAGGCAGCGGTGATTCTTCAACAACCGATAGCAGTGCAGATAATAATGCACAGAATGCGGCTGGTCAGGAGGATAATAACAATACACCGTCAGCACAGAATGAACAGCAGTTTGTTCTCTCTGATTCCGAAAAGGATGCGGTTGGTGAAATATCCAATATCAGTATGGGAACAGCGGCAACGACACTTAGTTCTTTACTTAATCAGAAAGTGAATATCACAACACCTACAGTTGAGGTATCTACATGGGATGAACTGTCTGTTAAATATGACAGACCATGTGTTATGTTGCAGATTTCATATAAAGAAGGAATAGATGGTAATAATGTTCTTATTTTAAAAGAACGTGATGTTAAAATTATTACAGATTTGATGATGGGTGGCACAGGTCAGGTTGATGATGATGAACCATTATCAGAATTGCATCTTAGTGCTATTGGTGAAGCAATGAATCAGATGATGGGTTCAGCAGCAACATCAATGTCATCAATGTTTAACAGAAAAATAGATATTAGCCCACCAATTGCAAATATGGTGGAAACTTATAGTGATTCAATAGATGACCTTCCTCCGTTTTTAAAAGGTCAGTTTGTTATGGTTGCATTCAAGATGCAGATTGGCGACCTGATTGATAGTGAGATTATGCAGCTCTATCCGATAGAGTTTGCAAAAGAGCTTCTCAATCTTTTTTCACCGGAATTAAATGGCAGTTCATCAGCTAATGTTGAATCACAGCCTGCACAGCCAGAACCGGTACCACAGCCAACACCAGCCCCACAGCCAACACCGGCCCCACAGCCAGCACCAGCACCTGCTGCACCACAGCCTGATATGTCAGCACAGGCACCACAGGGAATGCCTTATGGTTATCCGCAGATGGGAATGCCTTATGGTTATCCACCTATGCAGGGACAGCCTATGGCCTATGGTTATCCACCTATGCAGGGACAGTCTGCAGTGCCACAGCAGGATGTCAATGTTGCTCCGGCAGCATTCCAGCCGTTTGCCGGTGATGTTAATGCTCTTTCACAAAAAGAAAATATCGATTTAATTATGGATGTTCCTCTTGATGTAACTGTTGAACTTGGCAGAACAAAGAAATCAATAAAAGATATTCTTGAATTTGCACCAGGTACAATTGTTGAACTTAATAAAATTGCAGGTGAGGCAATTGATGTACTTGTAAATGGCAAATATGTTGCTAAAGGCGAAGTTGTTGTTATTGAAGAAAGCTTTGGTGTAAGAATAACAGAAATTATTAAAGAACAGTAATGATTAAGTGAATTTAAAAATATAAATAAAAAGTTAAGAAAAAAACAGTATGAAAACACACTGGGATGTTGTATAATGTAATCGAATTATCTTAGTGAATGTAAAAGATAGGAGAAATAAAATATGGCAAAGAATATTTTAATATGTGATGATGCAGCATTTATGAGAATGATGATTAAGGATATTCTCACAAAGAATGGATATAACATTGCAGGAGAGGCTGAGAATGGTGCAAAAGCAGTTGAAAAGTATGCCGAACTCAAGCCAGACCTTGTACTTATGGATATTACAATGCCTGAAATGGATGGTATTCAGGCACTCAAGAAGATAAGAGAAAGCGATCCTAATGCTGCTATTATTATGTGTTCAGCTATGGGTCAGCAGGCTATGGTTATTGAATCAATTCAGTCTGGAGCAAAAGATTTCATTGTTAAGCCTTTCCAGGCAGACAGAGTTATTGAAGCTGTAAGGAAGGTTGTCGGATAATGACAATGCTTGCAATAGGAAGCAGCAGACTTGAAGCATTTGCACAATTAATTACACTTGTTCTTATTTTTGCATTTGTACTTGCACTTACATATTTTGCCACAAAGTGGGTGGGCAATTATCAAAAAGAGAAAATGTCCGGAAGCAATATTACAGTGCTTGAGACCATGAAAATATCTGGAACTAAATATTTACAGATAATTAAGATAGGAACTAAGTGTTTTGCAATTGCAGTCTGTAAAGATACTATTACATATTTATGTGAGGTAAATGAAGAGGATTTAATATACAGGGAAAACAATTCTTCTAAATTAAAATCCGAAAATTTTAATGCGATATTAGAAAAGTTTAAGAAAGACAAGCCGCAGGACTAGGCAGGAATCAGCAATATGTTACATTTTTTAAAGAAGTATAAGAAGAAAATTCTTAGAGTTTCATTAGGATTGTCAGCTTTTTTTGCAATATGTATGTTTATGGTAAGCCATACATTTGCAGCTGATGGAGATGGTAATAACAATTTGATAAGTATTGGTATTTCATCAGGTGAAGGTTCAGATATGGCGAGCGTGCTTCAGATGCTGCTTGTACTTACAGTTCTGTCGCTTGCACCATCAATATTAATGATGCTCACTTCATTTACGAGAATTGTTATTGTATTGCATTTTACAAGAGCTGCTATTGGTACACAGACAGTGCCGCCTAATCAGGTAATAGTAGGTTTGTCTTTATTTTTGACATTTTTTATTATGGCACCTACGTTTAATGAAGTATATACAAGTGCAGTTGTGCCGCTTACTAATAATGAGATTACAGCACAGGAAGCATTTGATATAGGTGTTGTGCCTGTAAGAAAGTTTATGCTTAAACAGGTTTCAACAAAAGATTTGGATACATTCCTTAAAATAGCTGATTTTGAGGAGGGTTCAGTTAAATCTGAAGATGATATTCCACTTCAGGTTCTTATACCGAGTTTTATTGTTAGTGAATTAAGAATTGCATTTATAATTGGATTTCTTATATATCTGCCATTTATTGTTATTGATATGGTTGTTTCGTCTACGCTTATGTCAATGGGTATGATGATGCTGCCGCCAACGACAATTTCTACACCATTTAAAATTCTTTTGTTTGTAATGGCAGATGGCTGGAATCTTATAATAGGAAATCTTATGTCAACATTTAATTAATGATTATTATATGTGCCTGTGCGTTACAGCACAGGCATATTCTTTAATTTACGCGTGTAACGAGCCAAAGTCCGTGCTTGCACGAGACCTTGGCGACTGCCGCGATAACTTGAGAAACTCGCGGAGCGTGTTTCTCATAGTTTGCCGGAACAGCAGGGAGAAAGTTTATGAGTAGTTCAGATATTATCACAATTGCAAGACAAACGGTCTGGGTAATAGTTAAAACCTCTGTGCCGCTGTTATTAGTTTCGATGGTTGTAGGTCTTATAATAAGCCTTTTTCAGACACTTACGTCAATTCAGGAACAGACACTTACATTTGTTCCAAAACTTATCGCAATTCTTATAGGAATTATGGTGATGGGAACATGGATACTCAACGAGATAGTTGCTTTTATGAATACCTTATGGGGCAGCTTCAGTCAGTATATATCGTGAAAGTATTGTTTTTTAAATTTGAAAATGGAAAGGTAGTAAAACAATGATTCAATATGAAGTTGCATTGGAACAATTGGAAATTTTTGTTTTGATACTTATGCGTATTGCATCTTTCATATATGTTGCACCTTTTTTTAATACAGCTAATGTTCCAAGAAGAACAAAGATTGGACTGGCTTTTTTTGTAACAGTTCTTGTATATAGTGTTAAGGCGGATATGACAGTGGAATATTCCGGCATTATAGGTTATGCAGTTGTTGTCCTGCAGGAAGTTGCAGTTGGTCTTATTCTTGGTGCAATGGCATCGTTTTGCGTCCAGATTATTATGTTTGCCGGAAAAATGATAGATATGGATACAGGTCTTGCAATGGCTCAGATTATGGATCCGACGACTAATGTGCAGGTTGGTATTTTTGGTAATTTTTATTACTATATACTTCTTCTGCTTCTGATGGTATCAGGCCTGTACAGATATCTGATTTCTGCTATTGTTGAGACATATAATGTCATTCCGATAGGACAGGTAAAGTTTTCTGCATCTATTTATAATGATATAATTGGATTTATGTCAGATTATTTTGTCATAGGCTTCAGAATTGCACTTCCTGTATTTTCTGCAATACTGCTTCTGAATGTTATTCTTGCAATTCTTGCAAGGATTGCACCACAGATGAATATGTTTGTTGTTGGAATGCAGCTTAAAATATTTGTCGGCATATTTGCTGTCTTTTTTACAATAGTGATGATGCCGGCAGTATCGACATTTATTGAAGATGAGATAAAAACGCTTATGGCTTCACTCGTAAGGGGGATGAGCCCATGACAGAGAACAGAATTCTTATTTCTTATAATCTGCAGTTCTTTGCCAAGGACGGACCAGGCGGCGAAAAAACAGAGCCGGCTACAAGTAAAAAGCTTAATGATGTCCGTAAGGAAGGCCAGGTTGCAAAGAGCAAAGATATTATAATGGCAGTATCACTTATGTCGCTTTTTATAATAATTAAAATATATGTTGGAACAATGGGAGAGCGTTTCATAAGTTCATTCAAGGAATTTTATAACAGTTTTGAACTTATTGTTCATTCAAGCTCGGATGGACTTACGGTAGCACTTGGTGCTTCAGCAGTAAAAAATGTTTTTATGGATGTGCTTAATATTACGCTTCCGATATTTTTGATAGCTGTTGTAATTGCAATACTTGGCAATGTTTTACAGCAGAAATGGATGATTACATCAAAGCCGCTTACACCGAAGTTCAGTAAGCTGAGTATTATCAGTGGATTTAAAAGATTGTTTTCATTCAGGCAGCTTTTTGAACTGTTAAAGTCAATTGCAATGATGATAGTTATAGGCGTTGTTGTGTTTGTGACTATAAGAAAAAAAGTTGGACTTCTTCTTACATTTTATGATATTACACTTTATCAGGCCCTCGCCGCAGTTGGCGATATTATTGTAGATCTGGGTATAAAGATAAGTGCGATTTTCCTTGTTATAGGTTTTGTTGATCTTGTTTATCAGAGAATAAAGTTTAAAAATGATACAATGATGACAAAGCAGGAAATTAAAGATGAGTTCAAAGATTCTGAAGGTGATCCTCAGGTAAAAGGTCAGATTAGAAGAAAAATGCAGGAGATTTCAAGGAGACGTATGATGCAGCAGCTTCCGGAGGCGGATGTTGTAATTACAAACCCGACGCATTTTGCAGTTGCATTAAAATATGAGCCTGACAGCGGAATGGCTCCTGTTGTAATTGCCAAAGGTGCTGATTACCTGGCATTTCAGATAAGAGAAAAAGCGAAAGAATGTAATATTGAAATTGTTGAAAATAAACCACTTGCACGAATTCTTTATCATAATGTTGATATCGGTATGGAAATACCACCTGAGTTATACCAGGCGGTTGCTGAGATTCTTGCAAGAGTGTTACAGCCTGATTTGACTTAAATTAAGTTGAATAAATAAATTATTCATGGTAAAATATTATGATGTCAGTTTATGACGAAAAAAGATGATGAAAGGGAGAAAGAAATATGAAGATTAAGAAAAATGACCTGTTTATTGGAATTTATCTGCTCTCTGCGGTTATTTTCTTTATTATTTCAATCCCATCATGGCTGCTTGATATTCTTCTGGCACTCAATATAGCAGTTGCACTTATTATATTATTTAATGCGTTATATGCAAAAGAAGTGCTTGATATGGCATCATTTCCTACAATGTTGTTATTTACAACTATTTTTAGAATTTCCCTCAATGTATCTTCAACAAAGCTTATCCTTACTAAAGGTGATGCCGGTAAAGTCGTTGATACATTTGGAAAGTTTGTAGGCGGCGGCAATCTTGTTATCGGTGCCATAATATTTATAGTTCTCGTTATTATTCAGTTTATAGTTATCAATAAAGGTACAGAGCGAGTAGCTGAAGTTACAGCACGATTCACGCTCGATGCCATGGCAGGCAAGCAGATGGCAATTGACTCTGACCTTAATACAGGTGCAATCACAGATAAAGAAGCAGCTGAAAGAAGAAAGAAGCTACAGCTTGAAAACAGTTTCTTTGGTTCAATGGATGGTGCTACAAAGTATGTAAAAGGTGATGCCACTGCAGGTCTTATTATTACCGGTATTAACATTGTCGGTGGTATTGTAATGGGCATGATGTATAACGGACTCAGTATCAATGAAGCCTTATCAAAGTATACAATACTTACAATCGGTGATGGACTCTGTAGCCAGATACCATCTTTGCTTATATCTCTTGCAACTGGTGTTCTTGTAACAAAAGCATCAAGTGATGGTGAACTTGGCGATGAGATTGTTGGACAGCTGTTCTCAATGGACAGGGTTCTTATGATGGTTGGTGGTGCTCTTACAGTATTAGGTGTATTTACGCCACTTCCTATATATGTATTTGTTCCTTTTGGTGTAGCACTTATTCTTGCAGGAAGAAAGCTTGGAGATAAGAAGGGTGAAGAACAGATAGAGGAAGAAGTGGAACGTGAGGAGACAGAAGCACAGGAAATCAGGAAGCCGGAGAACGTTGTCAGTCTTCTTAATGTAGACCCTATTGAATTGGAATTTGGTTATGGTATTATTCCTCTTGCCGATGTCAATCAGGGGGGCGACCTTCTTGACAGAGTTGTAATGATACGACGCCAGGTTGCCCTGGAACTTGGTGCTGTAGTGCCTATTATCCGTTTAAGGGATAATATCCAGCTCAATCCTAACCAGTATGTAATTAAGATAAAAGGTATACAGGTGAGTGAAGGTGAGATATTGTTTGACCATTATATGGCTATGAATCCGGGATATGTTGAGGAAGAGATTACAGGTATTCCTACATTTGAACCGTCATTCCATCTTCCGGCAATATGGATAACAGAAAGTCAGAGAGAACGTGCTGAATCACTTGGATATACAGTAGTTGACCCGCCATCAATAATTGCAACACATCTGACAGAAGTTATCAGACAGCATATTGCTGAACTTCTTACACGTCAGGATGTACAGAATCTTATTAATAATATTAAAGAAAACAATTCAACGCTTATTGAAGAGCTTGTGCCTAAACTTCTTGGTGTTGGTGAAATCCAGAAAGTTCTTCAGAATCTTCTTGAAGAAGGCATATCAATAAGGGATCTTGTAACCATATTTGAAACACTTGCAGATCATGCACCGGTTACAAGAGATACAGATATTCTTACGGAATATGTGAGACAGAGCCTGAAGCGTGCAATATCCGGAAAATATTTTCCACCGAACGAAGTTACTAATGTTGTTACTCTCGATCCGGCGGTTGAACAGGATATTATGGGTTCGGTAAAGAATACAGAACAGGGATCATATCTTACACTTGACCCTGAAAAAACAAAAAAAATTGTTGCCAGTCTTAAAGATGCAATTAAGAAACTTGAAGATATGGGCAAGAATCCGATAGTAATTACATCTCCGATAGTAAGACTTTATTTTAAAAAACTTGTTTCGGATTACATAAAAGATATAATTGTGATTTCATATAATGAAGTTGAATCAAATGTGGAATTACAGTCAGTAGGGATGGTGACAGAATAAGATGATAGTTAAGAAATTTCAGGGCGAAACAGAAAAAGATGCTATTTTAAAGGCTCAGGAAGAATTGGGAAATAATGCCGTAGTTTTAAATGTGAAAACTATTAAGCAGAGAGGAATTTTAAAATTATTTAAAAAGGATGTTGTTGAAGTAACAGCGGCACTTGAAGAAGAAGAATTATCGAAAAAAGCAAACACAGGTGCAAAAGAGTTTGGAAAAGCTTTTGAAGCATCATCATATGCGGGAAATATGCATAAGCAGCCTGATATATCTTCAAGACCTGCAGGCGGTCTTAATCTTTTAGCAGATGAGAAAATATCAGTTTCAAGTGAGTCGGCTGTTATAGAACAGAAACTCGATTCGCTTCACAGCCTTTTACAGAGCCAGATTAATGCAGGTGCATCCAGAAAGAACAGCATGCAGGTTGATGATGAAAAAGAGCGTGATGACATTGCAGCTGAACGCATTGCCGGGAAAAAAGCTGTAGAAGAACGTGAAAATGCCAATATGAAATTTATACGACTGATATACAAAAAACTTGTTGACAATGAAGTGAATGAAAAATTCGCTGATGAAATAATGGCAGATATAGAGAATTCATTAAAAAGAGAGTCTAATATTGATAGTATCCTGTCGGCTGTATATCAGAAAATTATCTTAAAACTTGGTGAGCCAAAACCGATTGAACTTGGTGATAAACCTAAAGTTGTATTTTTTATCGGACCTACGGGAGTAGGAAAGACAACTACAATTGCAAAAATTGCTTCAAGATTCAAACTTGAAGAATATGCCAGAGTGGCATTTGTAACGGCAGATACATACAGAATAGCGGCAGTTGAACAGCTCAATACATACGCTTCAATTATTGACAGCCCCGTAGATGTTATATATAGTGCCGATGAGCTTGAAGAATCACTTGATAAATATAAGAATTATGATTTGATTCTTGTCGATACGGCAGGCCGTTCACATAAATGTGAAGAACAGATGGATGAGCTTAGCGATATGCTCAAAAAAGCCGAAAAGTTAAAAGACAATTTTGACGTTGAGATATATCTTGTTCTTAGTATAACAACAAAATACAAAGACCTGGTAAATATAGCACAGAGATATGAAGATATTAACAACTGGTCTATTATATTTACAAAACTTGATGAGACGTGTTCTCTCGGAAATATACTTAATGTAAGACTGCTTACAGGTGCACAGCTTTCGTATACAACATATGGACAGAATGTGCCTAATGATATTGAACTTATTGACGAACAGGCTTTAGCAAGGAAATTGCTGGGAGGAAGTGAATAATGGATCAGGCAGAAACACTTAGAAATATAATAAAGCTTCAGAATCAGAGAACTGTTACTAATGCCAGAGTAATAACAGTTACGAGTGGCAAAGGTGGTGTCGGTAAGTCAAATACATCAATTAATCTTGCTCTTCAGTTCCAGAAAATGGGAAAGAAAGTAATAATACTTGATGCGGATTTTGGACTTGCCAATGTCGAAGTCATGTTTGGCGTAATTCCGAAATATAACATGGGTGACCTTATATTTAACGGCATGGATATAAAAGATATTATAACAGAAGGACCTGAAGGTGTAGGATTTATATCAGGTGGTTCTGGAATAGCAAAACTTGTCAATCTTGATAAAGATCAGGTAAAAAATCTTGTCGGAAAGCTGTCACAGCTAGAAGAGTTTGCAGATGTTATAATCATAGATACAGGAGCCGGTATATCACCCGCTGTAATGGAATTTATACTTGCATCACCTGAAACAGTGCTTGTGACAACTCCGGAGCCGACTTCTATAACAGACTCATATGCACTTCTTAAAGCACTCAGCATGACAGATTCATATGATTCATCTGTAAATAAAGTAAAGATGCTTGCAAACCGCGTCTCTAATGAGAAAGAGGGCAGAAATCTGTATGAAAAGCTCAACTCAGTTGTGACTAAATTCCTTAATATTAAGATGGAATATTTAGGTCATGTGGTTTATGATGATAATATGACAAAAGCTGTAATGAGCCAGAAACCTGTAACAATTATGTATCCACATTCACCAGCTTCAAGATGTTATGAAAATATAGTGAGTACACTTGAAACAGGTCATGCAGTATCGCAGAATGCAGGTGTAAGAAGTTTCTTCAGAAATGTATTTTCAAGAAAAATGAAAAATGGAGATTGATATGGATAGAATTTTGAGCGTGGGAAACAAAATCGAATTAAGTAAAATTAAAAAGAATAAAGATGACGACGCAGTCACATATGTGAGCCAGATTCTTGATATGAAAGATGAAAAAATTGTTGCGGCAATGCCTATAAGTGAAGGCCACATAGTACCAATTGAGCCTGGAAGCAGGATGCATGCATATTTTTATACAGTAAAAGGTATTTTCAGCTGTGAGATTCTTGTTACTGAAAGAGGTAAAGAAGGTAATATATATATAATGGAAGTTGAATGTACAACGGAACTTAAAAAGTTCCAGAGAAGACAGTTTTATCGTCTTCCATGTACTATTGAAGGATACTTCAGAAAGCTTACAGATACGGAACTTTTAAGATTTCAGCATGATAATATTGTGCCTGAGGATACACAGGATGTTGACAAGGGCATTATTGTCGATATAAGTGGCGGCGGATTAAGAATTATGACTGATAAGCCGCTTGAAAAGAATAATTATATTTATATCCGCTTTCCTGTGGAGATGAATATAGGTAATAGAGATATTGAAGTTGTCGGAAGAGTAATTCTGTCATTGGAATCTCCAAACAGAAAAGACTGTTATGATAACAGGATACAGTTTAAAGGTATTTCCCGTGAATTAAGGGAGACTGTTGTCAAATATATATTTGAACAGCAGCGTATAATTCAAAGAAAGGAAAGGGGAGAGCATTTTGGCAAAGAAAATACTGGTAATTGATGATTCTGCACTCATGAGAAGAGTTATATCTGATATAATTAACTCAGGCGGTGATTATGAAGTTGCGGCAATTGCTAGAGATGGCGTAGAAGGATTTGATTTAATAGTATCTAATCCTCATCTTTACAGTGCCGTTATCCTTGATATTAACATGCCTAAGATGAATGGACTGGAACTGCTTGAAAAGCTGCAAAAGAACAGAATAGAGCAGACAGTTATTGTAGTCAGCACTGTTGCAAAAGAAGGTGCAAAAGAAACAATAAAAGCACTTGAACTTGGAGCGTTTGATTTCGTAACAAAGCCGGAAAATTATCTTGAGACAAAGGGTGAAACATTTAAGAACAATATTCACAAGATGCTTGATCTTGCAACCGGAAGCCACAGAAGCAAAGTTGATTTAAGAACAACCTCTTTTGCAAAGCCGGGAAGCGTAGTAAGACCGGCAAAACCGAAGCCGGTGGTTATGCCAAGAAAGCTGGAGCCGGGGAATTTTACTGGCGTTAAGACAGGCAGGAAAAAGATTGTGGCACTTGCATGTTCTACAGGAGGTCCTAAGTCATTACAGCAGGTTATTCCTTATCTTCCTAAGAACCTGGATGCACCGGTTGTGCTTGTACAGCATATGCCGGCTGGATTTACATTTTCTCTTTCTCAGCGTCTTAATGAGATAAGTGAAGTAGAAGTAAAAGAAGCTCAGGAAGGTGATATATTAAAAAATGGTGCGGTATATATTGCACCGGGCGGAAAGCACATGAGGGTCGTGAAAAAAGGCACGTATTATTGTATTAAGTTAAGTGACGAGCCAGCCATAGACGGATTAAGACCGTGTGCCAACGTAATGTATGAGTCGCTCGAAAACTGCCAGTATGATGAGATAACATGTGTTGTACTTACAGGTATGGGAGCGGACGGAACAAAAGGAATACAGGGTCTGGCAGCCCATCATAAAAAACTGCATGTAATTGCACAGGATGCTGATACATGTGTTGTTTATGGAATGCCGAAAGCAATAGCACAGACAGGCCTCGTTGATGAAGTTGTACCTTTGGGCAGCGTGGCAGAAACAATTACGAAGAACGTGGGGGTATCTTAACATGGATGTAAGCCAGTATTTAGAGATATTTATTGATGAATCAAATGAACATTTACAGAGCCTTAGTGATCAGTTAATGATTCTTGAAAAAGAACCTGAAAACAGCGATACAATTAATGAAATTTTCCGTGCCGCACACTCTCTTAAAGGTATGGCAGGAACTATGGGCTATAAGAGAATGCAGAATCTCACACATGATATGGAAAATGTATTCTCAGAAGTAAGAAATGGTAATATGAAGGTCACATCAGACCTTGTTGATGTATTATTTCAGTGCCTTGATGCTCTTGAAGAATATGTTAATAATATTCAGGAGACACAGGATGAAGGAACTAATGATAATGAGCCTATAATTAAGGCACTCAATGCATTTATTGCATCAGAAAATAAAGATGCTGCACCGGCTGAAGAAAAACAGGAACAACAGGCAGAATCTGCACCGGCAGAGAAACTTCAGGCAGATGAACATGGTATCAGCATGGAACTTGCTGATTTTGAAAAGAATGCGGTAAATGAAGCACTTAAAAAAGGAATGCATGTTTACGAGATTAAAGTAACAGTTGACGAAAATTGTATACTTAAAGCTGCAAGAGCTTTTCTTGTATTTAAGAATCTTGAAGGACATGGAGACATTATAAAATCAGATCCTTCAGTACAGGATATCGAAGATGAAAAGTTCGATTTTGATTTTCAGATTGTTATTTTAACAGAGGAAAGTTTTGATGATATCATCAAGATAATTAAGAATGTATCTGAAATCAAAGATGCTGATGGTGAAGAAATAACGAAGGCTTTTCCGGAAGAAAAGACCGAAGAGGAGCCAAAAGAAGAAAAGACAGAAGAAAAAGCTAAGCAGGCTTCAAAAGCACAGCCATCAAATGATAAGAAAGATGCTAATGGTTCAAAGAAGCCGGCAGGTGCAAAACAGCAGACTGCCAATAGTAAAGCAAAACCTGTCGGACATACTGTACGAGTTGATATTGAAAAACTTGATGTGCTTATGAATCTTGTCAGCGAGCTTATTATTGCGAAGAATGGTCTTGTTTCAGCAAGCAGTGAAGAAGGCTCAGAGAGCATTAACCAGAGCTTTAATGAACAGATTGAATATCTTGAGAGAGTAACAACAAACTTACATGAATCAGTAATGAAGGTACGTATGATGCCTATCGAGAGCGTAGTAAGTAAGTTCCCTCGAATGATAAGAGATTTGAGCAAGAAGCTTGATAAAAAGATGGAATTATACATGTCAGGTGAAGATACAGAACTTGACAGAACAGTTATTGATGAAATCGGTGATCCTCTTATGCACCTGTTAAGGAATTCAGCTGACCATGGACTAGAAAGTGCCGAAGTCAGAAAAGAAAGAGGAAAGAGCGAAGTTGGTTCTATTTTCCTTGATGCATATCAGGATGGTAACAATGTTGTTATTGAAGTCCGTGATGATGGTAATGGTATTGATATTGAAAAAGTAAAGAGTAAAGCTATAGAAAAAGGAAATATTACAGAAGAACAGGCTGCAATAATGTCTGATAAAGAAATAATAGATCTGCTTTTCAGACCAAGTTTCTCAACTTCCGATAAGGTTACTGATGTATCAGGCCGAGGCGTAGGACTTGATGTTGTTAAATCAAAGATTGAAGCACTTGGCGGTGATGTTGAAGTTAAGTCTGTATATGGTGAAGGAAGTACATTTATTATAAGACTTCCATTGACACTTGCAATTATTCAGGCACTTATGGTTAAGCTCGGAGATGAAAAATATGCTATTTCTCTTGGCTCAATTCAGACAATTGAAGATATTCCTGTAAGTGAGATAAAATATGTACATGCAAAAGAAGTAATACATCTTCGTGGAAATGTTATTCCGCTTATTCGTCTCAGAGAGCTTCTTGATGTACCGGGAGAACAGGAAGAACAGGAAAATATTACTGTTGTCATCGTCAGCAAGGGAGATAAGCAGGCTGGGCTTGTTGTAGATAGTCTCATTGGACAGATGGAAATTGTAATTAAATCTTTAGGCAAGTATATCAACATTAATAAGATGATAAGCGGTGCAACTATCTTAGGTGATGGTTCTGTTGCTTTGATTATTGATGCAAATACTCTTGTCTGATAAAAATCCGGAAAGGTTAGGTGGCTATCTATGGAAGAAGTAAAAACAATGGAAAAAGCATCAGATGAAGCAATGGATGCTGTTCAGTATATAGTTGTAAAGATTGGCAATGAACAATATGGCATTAATATCCAGTATATTGATAATATTGTAAGAAATCAGAGAATCACAAGAGTGCCAAAGGCACAGTCATACTATAAAGGAGTAATTAACCTTCGTGGTGAGATTATTCCTGTTATGAGTATCCGTCTCAAACTTGGTCTTGAAGATGATAATTATACAGATAAGACGAGAATTATCATTATCAAGGTTGATGGTGCAACAATAGGTGTAATTGTTGACCAGGTAAAAGAAGTTGTAACACTTGAAAGCACAGATATCGAAACTGTTGCACGTTCAGGTTCTCTTGTAGGTTCAGGATATATCAGTGCGATAGGCAAGAGCAATGACGAGCTTATTTCTCTTCTTGATATTGTTGCATTAATAGAAGAAAGCTGATGATTTAAGAAGGGAGTGCCTGATGTCAAAGATTGATCTTGAAAAACTGGAAGATTCACAGTTTGATGTTTTAAAGGAAATTGGAAATATTGGAGCCGGAAATGCAACAACGGCACTTGCTACAATGCTTAATATTAAGGTTGATATGTCAGTACCTAATGTTGCATTACTCCCATTTGACAATATTTCGTCATTTATTGGTTCTGAGGAACAGACAGTTGTAGGTATTCTCCTTGAAATACAGGGGGATATCGATGGAATGATGATGTTTTTATTTGATATGAAGTCGGCTCATCATCTTGTAAACTCACTTATGATGCGGGATGTTCATCAAGATGAAAATGGGATGGCAGATTTTTCTGAAATGGAAATGTCTGCCTTAAATGAAATTGGAAATATAGTTTCCGGTTCATATTTATCAGCATTGTCAGGACTTACCGGAATGAAGATGGTATCATCTGTTCCGGCACTCTCTATTGACATGCTTGGTGCACTGCTTAGCGTTCCAGCCATTGAATTTGGTAAATATGGTGATAAGCTGCTGATGATTCAGTCAGAGTTTGGCGAAGATGATTTTGTTACAGGTTATTTTCTACTTATACCGGAATTGGAATCATATGATAAAATTCTGACTTCGCTTGGAATGTAATATGGTTGATAAGTTGTTTAAATGATTGGAAAGAGTAAAATGGGAAATATGATTAAAGTCGGAATGGCCGACTTGAAAGTTTGCAAATGCCCCGATGCATTGACAACGCTTGGATTAGGTTCATGCGTTGGAGTGGCTTTATATGATCCTGTAACTAAAATCAGCGGATTATTGCATTGCATGCTGCCGGACAGTACACAGATAAGAAATAATTCTAATCTTGCTAAATTTGCAGATACAGGAATTGATGAACTTATACGTCAAATGGCTGCACTTGGGGCAAATAAAAACAGACTTGTAGCAAAGATTGCCGGAGGTGCCCAGATGTTTGCCATGACGACTACAAATGATTCGTTGCGAGTCGGTGAACGTAATGCAGAAGCAGCAAAAAAGAAATTAAAAGAATATAACATAAGATTGCTGGCAGAAGACTGTGGACTTAATTATGGCCGTACAGTTGAATTTTATTCGGAAACAGGAGATTATGTTATAAAATCTGTAGGAAAGCCAGTCAAGACAATTTAAGGCTCAGGGGTATCTGCTTATGAAAAAATTTCGTAATGTTCCGGCAATAATAACTCTGCTTGCCGGATTTGTGACGAGTGTAGTGATGATAGTTAATAAGTATTCTCTTAAATCATTTTTATGGATACTTGTTTTAGTGATGGCAGGGTTTTATATTTTGGGAATTATTATAAGAGTAATACTTAACAAAGCATTTAGTGACGATAAGGAAAAAGATAAAGAATCTCAGGATACAGAGTCTTCACAGGATGATTCACCAAGTGAAGACAGTAATGAAAAAGCTGATAACCAGTCAGAAAAAAATGAGCAAAAATAAAGAATGATGAATTGCGGGGGCGGCATTAATGGATGAAGCAGGCAGAGACAAGCTTTGGCAACAGTATTCAAAGACGCATGATACAGAATTAAGAGATGAACTGATTTTAGAGTATGCACAGCTTGTTAAGCTTGTTGCAGGGCGACTCAGTATGTATCTTGGATATAATGTTGAATACGATGATCTGGTTGGATATGGTATATTTGGACTTATTGATGCTATTGATAAATATGATTATGGCAAAAATGTAAAGTTTGAAACATATGCCAGTCTCAGAATCAGAGGTGCGATATTAGACCAGATAAGAAAAATGGATTGGATTCCACGTTCGCTGCGTCAGAAACAGAAAAAAATTAATGCTGCGATGGCTGCTATAGAAGCGAAAACAGGGAGAACTTCAACAGATGAAGAACTTGCAGCAGAACTTGGGATTTCAATAGAAGAACTTAATAACTGGCAGGGACAGACTAAAATGTCAAATCTTATTTCCCTTGATGAGTATACGGAAGAGGGCAGTGAGTCCGGCATACAGGCAGTTAACAATACAAGATTTGAGACACCTGAAGATGTAGTCGAAAAAGAAGAATTGAAAAAGATGCTTGTTGAGGCACTTGACCTGCTGACAGAAAAAGAAAAAAATGTAGTTACGCTTTATTATTATGAAGATCTGACTTTAAAAGAAATCAGTCTTGTCCTTAATGTATCTGAATCAAGGGTTTCTCAGTTACATACAAAGGCACTTAATAAAATGCGTAAAAAACTAGGGGATTATATGGAAATTTTAGCTTGAGGCTAATGGGGAGACAAATTTATGGAGAAATGTACAAAGGGGTATTTTGAATTTGATACAAGACAGGATGGCCTGTATCTTACAGTTTATCCTCCGCAACAGGGAGAACCTGCATTGGATGCCGGAGAAGTTTTATATTACATAGAAAAGAAAAATATATACGGATGTGATATTACACTGATTGGTGATACAGTAAAAAAAGGTGCAACGCAGGAAGTTACAGTAAAAGTGTCTGATGAGACACCATATCCGGTATCTGAGTTTGGCGATTACAGAATAAGCCATGATACAATGACACTTGAGGCAGTTTTCTATCCGCCGTTTAAAGGTGCGGTAGAACTTACTTATGAAGAAATACAAAAAGATTTAAAAAATATCGGAGTAATAAGTGGGATTTCAGAAGAAGCGATAAGACTTTTTCTTCTTGAAAAGAGATATTTTGAGACATATGTTCTTGCAAAAGGAACTAAAGCAAGAGAAGGAAGCGATGGTTATATTGAGTATACATTTAATACAAGCTTAAAACCAACGCCAAAGATGAATGAAGATGGAACAGTAGATTTTCATACACTTGAAAATGTTAATCATATAAAAAGCGGTGATGTTGTAGCAATACTCCATCCGGAAGACAGAGGTGACAACGGAACTGATATTCTTGGAAGACCCGTTTATCCAAGAAAAGTAAAAAGAGCAGTATTCAGATATGGCAAAAATATGGAGGTATCTGAAGATAAGCTTAAATTAATTTCAAAAGTTGACGGTCATGTAACACTTGAGAATGATAAGGTTTTTGTATCTAATGTTCTTGAACTTGTAGATGTTGATGCATCTACAGGAGATATTAATTATAACGGAAGTGTTATGATAAAGGGAAATGTACTTGCAGGATTTTCAGTAAAAGCTGCTGGTGATATTTCAGTAAGTGGTATTGTAGAAGGTGCTACAATTATTGCTGATGGTGATATTACATTTAACCGTGGTGTTCAGGGAATGAATAAAGCGGTCATTAAAGCCGGTGGAAATATAGTTTCTAAGTTTATTGAGAGTGCGAGCAGCGTAGAAGCCGGTGGAAATATCGAAGCAGATTCCATTTTGCATAGTAAAGTACGTGCGAAAGGAACAATAAAAGCATCTGGAAGAAATGGTCTTATTGTAGGCGGCGAAGTCCGTTCGATATGCCTGGTTGAAGCAAAAAATATAGGAAATGAGATGGGAACAGCAACCGTTGTAGGTGTAGGCGTTGACCCGGCTGCAAAGAAGAGAGTTGATGAGCTAAAGACAAGCCTGCAGAAACTCGGTGATTCAAAGATACAGCTTAACCAGATTATGACTGCATTGAGAAAAAAACAGGAAATCGAAGGAAAACTTACACCTGATAAGGTAGAACTTCAGCAAAAGACAATGCGTAATCTTGTCATGATAGAAAAAGATCTGACTGAGCAGAAAAATGAACTTGAGCAGTTAAGACAACAGCTTGGTGAAGATGTAAATGCAAGAGTCAGAGTCAATGGAAATATATATATTGGTGTAAAACTTATATTTGGCGAACAGAATTATTTTATCAAAGAAAAACGTACATTTTGTCAGTTCGTAAAAGATAAAGCAGATATTAAATGGCAGTCATTGTAGATTGGAGTGCTTATGAGTGTAAGACCTATTGATATTATGATGGTGCCTCAGATGAATGAAGTTTCACATATAAAGCAGAGTGAAAATATGAGACCAGCGACAGAACAGATGAATATTGTGTCCAATGTTGACAAGAAGGTCGAAAACAAATCTGAGCAGGTAACTAAAAAAGATGATGTTGAAAATAAAGGTCATAAGTTTGATGCTAAAGAAAAGAGCAGCAATGAATATGAGCGAAGTGGAAGCGGCCCATATTCAAAGCGTTCTTTTAAGGAAGGCAATGTTACTGTAAAACAGGATGAAGATGTATTTTTTGATATAAAAGTTTAGAATTTGTAAAGGCAGAAAGTATTATGACGACAGTAGAAATTATATTGCTTGTGGCAGGCATTTTATGTCTTATTGCCAGCTTTATGATACCTGATGAAAAAAAGAAAGAATCAAAAGAAGAAAGTTCTGTAAACAGACAGCCCGTACAGGAACTTACACAGGCAGAGCAGGATAAAGTAAGAGAACGTATAAATGATATTATCAATGAACAGCTTGGTGATATTTCGGAAAAAACGGAAGCCCAGCTTGATAAAATTTCAAATACTAAAATTCTTGAACTTAATGAGTATGCTGATACCGTTATGAATGAGATTAATAAAAATCATAATGAGACAGTTTTTTTATATGATATGCTGAATGAAAAGGCGAAAGAAGTAAAAAATACTGTTAAAGATGTAAATAATGTCAAAAAAGAGGTCGATAAAGCGGTTTCAGAAAGTGCGGCAGCCATAGAAAACAATACTGCGGAATATGCTTATACCGAAGAAGTGAAAAAAGAAGAAAAGCAGTCACCGGAAGTTAAGATATTAAGCCAGAATGATGAATTGAAAAAACAGGCAGAAACAAAAAATAAATCTGCTGATAAAGCGGATCTTGATATTGAAAATGCAAACAGCAAGAACCAGAAAATATTAAAATTTTACAAAGAAGGTCTTGATAACAGGACAATAGCGAAACAGCTTGGGCTTGGTGTTGGAGAAGTGAAGCTTGTTGTGGATTTATATAAAAATTCACTGGGATAAAATTAACAGTTACGGAGAATTACATGAAACTTAAATATCATTTAAGAGGCCTTGGAATTGGTTTTATATTAACGACAATTATTCTAATGATTTCCAATTTGTTTGTGAATAATAATAACGGTAATAATCATGTTTCAGATAATAAAGAAACATCTGGCTCGGTGATTGCATATACAACCCAGGCAGATGAGAACAATTCTGACAAAAAAGATGAAAAGAAGACGGAGAGTGCCAAAGACAGTACAAAAGAGAGTGCGTCACAAGGTACAACACAGACTGAAACATTGTATTCAAAAGAGGGTAATACAGTTACTGTAAAATTTGAAAATGTTATATATGGTACAGCAGCAGCTGAACTTTTATATAAAGCGGGAGTTATTGATGATGAGAACTCCTTTGCATTTTATCTGCAAAACAGTGGGTATGATGCAATAATACGTGATGGTTTATATCAGATAAATATCGGCGACAGCTACGAAAATATAGCAAAAATTATAACAAAGAGCTGATACGATAAAAAAATATAAAAAATCAAAAAATATTGCTTGATTTATTATAAAAGTATTGATATAATCATCTTCGTGTGAAAAAACATGCAGGTGGATTTTGCAGCTGGTGCCGGATAACGCTTACGGTGGCTGCAAGAGTTGAAGTCTGCAAAAGATTATTTAACCAATGGAGGTATTAAAATGAGCGTAATTTCTATGAAACAGTTACTTGAAGCAGGTGTTCATTTCGGACATCAGACAAGAAGATGGAACCCTAAGATGGCTGAGTACATCTACACAGAGAGAAATGGTATCCATATTATTGACTTACAGAAGTCAGTTGGTAAAGTTGATGAAGCTTACAAGGCAGTTGCTGATATCGCAGCTAACGGTGGTACAATTCTTTTCGTAGGTACAAAGAAGCAGGCTCAGGATGCTATCGCATCAGAAGCAGAGCGTTGTGGAATGTTCTATGTAAATGAGAGATGGCTTGGTGGTATGCTTACAAACTTCAAGACAATCCAGAGCAGAATCAACAGACTTAAAGAAATCGAAGCTATGGAAGAAGATGGAACATTTGATGTTCTTCCTAAGAAAGAAGTTATCAACTTAAAGAAAGAACTTGAAAAACTTCAGAAGAACCTTGGCGGTATCAAGGAAATGAAGAGACTTCCAGATGCTATCTTCATCGTAGATCCTAAGAAGGAAAGAATCTGTGTTCAGGAAGCACACGCACTTGGTATCGAATTAATCGGTATTGCAGATACAAACTGTGACCCAGACGAGCTTGATTATGTAATTCCTGGTAATGATGATGCTATCAGAGCCGTTAAGCTTATCGTTTCTAAGATGGCTGATGCAGTTATCGAAGCAAATCAGGGTGAAGAAGCAGCTCCAGCGCAAGAGGAAGAAGTAGCTGAAGAAGCTTAATATTTAAGTATCGACTTAAGTTTATGTATGCTTCAGCCTGACATATCAGGTTGAAGCATTTTTTAAAATTAATAATAATTAATTGGAGGAAAATTATAATGGCAGCAATTACAGCAGCAATGGTTAAAGAACTTAGAGAGTCTACTGGTGCAGGCATGATGGAATGTAAGAAAGCTCTTACAGAGACAGATGGCGATATGGAAGCAGCTGTTGATGTTCTTAGAAAGAGCGGAGCAGCTAAGGTTGAAAAGAAAGCAGGAAGAATCGCAGCAGAAGGTATTACAAGAGTTGCATCTGAAGGTAATACAGCAGTTGTTGTAGAAGTTAATTCAGAGACAGATTTCGTAGCTAAGAATGCTACTTTCCAGGAATTTGTTCAGGCAGTTGCAGACAAGGCACTCAAGTCATCAGTTGAAAAAGCTGGAGATGGTGAAGATGTATGCAGTATTCTCGATATGAAGTCAGAACTTGAAGAGAAGACTCTTACAATCGGTGAGAAACTTTCTATCAGAAGATTTGAAAAGCTTACAGGTGACTGCGTAGCTTCTTATATTCACGGCGGCGGAAGAATCGGTGTTCTTGTTGCAGCAGAAGGTGCTTCAGGTGATGCTGTTAAAGAAGCTCTTACAAATATCGCAATGCAGATTGCAGCTATGAATCCGGAATATATCAGCAGAAATGATATGTCAGCAGATGAACTCGCTAAGTTAAGAGAGATTATTGTTGATAGTGCATTAAATGATCCTGCAACTCTTCCAAAGCCAATCTTAAACAAGTTAATTGAAAAAGCTATTTCAGAAAAAATCTGGAGTGATGCTGATATCGCAACTTATGAAGAACATAAGAGCAACATGCAGTATTTATTCAATTTCCTTACAAAGGAAGCTGCAGCTCAGTTAGCAGAACTTGCTTTAGCTGATAAGGCTAATATCGTAGCTGATAAGATTTTCAACGGATTAGTAGAAGGTCGTGTTTCTAAGCAGCTTAAAGAAATTTGTCTTATGGATCAGGTTTATGTTAAAGCTGAAGACGGTAAGCAGTCAGTTGCTAAGTATATCGCAGAAGTTGGCAAAGAAGCTGGTTCATCTTTCACAATCAAGAAATTTGTTCGTTTTGAAGTTGGTGAAGGACTTAAAAAGAAGAATGAAGACTTCGCAGCAGAAGTTGCAGCACAGCTTGCTTAATTAATATATTTGAATGGTATTATAGATTATTTATTAATCCCGGTGGTTTCAGAATTGGCTCCGCCGGGATATTTATGTGCTATGAAATATCTGGTAAATTCATAAAGCATGATTTTACATGCATGATAATTTTAAACTATAGATATTTTTATTGAATTATAGATATTATAAATGATAATATACTTGCAATGAAAATAATGCACTGTTATAATAATGTTGAATGAATTCGTGTGTATAGATTTTAATGTAAGTTACGGCATTGCACGACACTTATGTGTAAATTTAATATTAGAATAAGGAGAGATACCGCATTTTTCGTAACATAATATAAAATGCTGGTAAAAGGAAGACTATGAATGTAAAAGATCCTATTAGAAAGAGACTTAACAAAGGTTTTCTTGTTATTTCGATTGTATGTTGCATTGGTCTTGTTATAAGCGATATTGCATTATTTGCCATGAGCACAAGTTATAATCATGCAATGGCTAATTATGGCTTTTCACAGGGCGAGATTGGAAAAGCAATGACAGTATTTTCAGAAGCAAGAAGTTCACTCAGGGCTGTTATAGGCTATAATGAAACTTCACAGATTGCAGAAGAAAAGAAAGATTACGAAGCAAGAAAAGAATCATTCCAGGCATATTATGCTAATATTGAGCAGTATATGGTAACAAAAGCAGGCAAAGAATCATATGCTGCTATAGGTAAAGCCCTTGAAGGTTATTGGACAAAGTCAGACAGTATCATGTCAGCAGGTTCGACAACTGATGTAGGAGCATCAGCAAAGGCACAGAAAGCAGAATATGATGAACTTTCACCTATGTATGATGAAGTTTATGCAGCATTCAAGAATCTTATGGATATCAATGTATCTAAAGGTACACAGCTTATAAACATACTTGATGTTTTAAGAATTGTTCTTACAATATTTATTATTGGTATTTTTGCAGCCAGTGTTATTGCTTCTGCTAAGATTGGAAAGAGAATTGCTGAAAGTATTGAGAAACCTATTGCAGCACTTGCTGACAGAATTAAAACATTTGCTGATGGCGATCTTGACAGTGAATTTCCTGAACATCAGGCAGAAGATGAGATTGCTTTTATGAATGACGAAGCAAGGCAGATGGCTGAAAATCTCAGCCTTATAATCAATGATATTAACAAAATTATGGCATCTATGGCTAATGGTGATTTTACAGTTAATACAGAGATTGAAGACAAGTACGTTGGTAAGTTTGGTGAACTTCTTCAGTCAGTCCGTAATATGAACAGAAAGATGAATGCTACATTGAAGGGCGTTGAAGAATCAGCAGGACAGGTTACAGCAGGTTCTGAAAATCTTGCACAGTCAGCTCAGGATCTTGCAGAAGGTGCTACAGAGCAGGCAGGTGCAATCGAAGAACTGCAGGCTACAATCACTACAATTACAGAACAGGTTGGCGAGACAGTAAACAACCTTATGGAAACAAGTAAGAAAGCTGAAGTATATGCTTCAGATGCTGATTCAAGCAGAGAAGATATGAAGGCTCTTATGGAAGCTATGGAGCGTATCAGTGATACATCTAAGAAGATTGAGAATATCATTTCTGATATTGAGAGCATTGCAAGCCAGACAAATCTCCTTTCTCTTAATGCTGCTATTGAAGCCGCAAGAGCAGGTGAGGCAGGTAAGGGCTTTGCAGTTGTTGCCGAGCAGATTAGAACTCTTGCAGACCAGAGTGCACAGTCAGCAGTTGATACAAGAAGTCTTATTGAAGGTGCTTTAAGAGAAGTAAGCGATGGTAACGATGTGGCATTAAAGGCTACAGAATCAATGGAAAATGTTGTTAAGGGAATTAATGAGATTGCAACTGTTTCTAAAGAATTAAGCGAGAACTCAAATGCACAGATTGAAGTTATGAGAGAAGCTGAAAAGGGTGTTGACCAGATTTCAGAGGTTGTACAGTCTAACTCAGCAGCATCTCAGGAATGTTCAGCTACAAGTGAAGAGTTATCCGCACAGGCTGAAGCTATGAATGAGATTGTAAACCAGTTCGTTCTCAGAGATTAATACATATCGTGTATATGAATAAGTAATTAATAAATCATCATCTGCATAATTAATTTATGTGGATGATGGTTTTTATTTACGCGTGTAACGAGCCAAAGTCCGTGCTTGCACGAGACCTTGGCGACTGCCGCGATAACTTGAGAAAC
>NZ_JBBMES010000012.1:0-89251 GCF_040096395.1 Lachnospira hominis (ex Hitch et al. 2025)
CAAAGTCCGTGCTTGCACGAGACCTTGGCGACTGCCGCGATAACTTGAGAAACTCGCGGAGCGTGTTTCTCATAGTTCAGAGCGTGCCAAGTCTTTTGGCACGACGATGTTCTTTTTCACGCTGCTGACGCATCTTGATTTTTTTGCCGCCCTCTTCATCGGTGCATTTTAAAATTCTTATTGCATAATATTGTTTGTCATCAGTGCTTTTAATTCTGAATCGGCCTTTTATTAGACCATGTTCCTGACATGAAAAAAGACCATAATAAGACTTGCTGTTGGTAGAAAACCATTTTATAATCCGTTTCATTGTTTTGTTGCATTTGAAACAGCGGCATGCAGTAACTTCTTTGTCGTTGGCAGCTTCTTCACGATCTGCAAATCCTCTTGAAATATATTTTCCGTAATTACCAAAATCAAGATAAATTTCTTCTTTTATATTCTGTGGAATTCTGTAGGTATCAACACTGTAAAACTTCCGTACCTTTTCAAAATCAAGTTCAGGCATAATCTGTGATGTGTATCTGGCATCGCTGCCGGCACTGTGATAACCTTCAAGTTCCTGCATTCCCAGATGTTCTATTGCATTTTTCAGGGTGGTTCGTTCCTTGCTATCCTGAAAGCATATGCTGTAGAGCTTCTGTACGTCATAGAAAAGAAATGGCATTGGAAAATTGTATTCAATATTATAATAGTCAAAATTACGCTGCAATTCTGTCAGGTCAGTCTGTCCCCATGTGCAGAAGATGTAATCATCACCACACCATCTGATGAAATCATTTGCAACATCTGCGAAATCATGACCTATACAAGTAAGTTCTTCAATTGTTACATTAAGTATTTCTTGAACCTTATCATGCAGTTTTGTATAGACTGCGGGGCGGATATATCTGTCAAATTGTGAGATTTCTGAAAAATTCTCATCAAGTTTGACTGCACCAATCTGTATAATTTCAAATGGAATACGACTGTTCGTATATGCTTTTCCATCTGCACTCTGATTCCATTCCAAATCAAGTACAATATAATTCATGAAGCACCTCTCTTTCTTTGATAAGGCAAATTAAGCTGAAAGCCATATAAGACTTCCAGCTTTTGTGTATTTATTATACAACTGACATGAATGAAAAATCAATATATATTACATTATTGCATATATACATCCGATACAGATGACGAGCTGTATAATTGTGAAACGGAATACAACCTGTGCGTCTGACCATTCCAGTTTCTTTCTCATGTGGTCATGTATTGGTGTGCGGAGATTTTTAAATAAATTGATGTGTAAAAATCTCATAAATGATACTTTGATAAGACCAAGACCACCATCAAGTATAAGCATAATTGCCATTG
Source organism: Lachnospira hominis (ex Hitch et al. 2025) (assembly GCF_040096395.1). NCBI lineage: Bacteria > Bacillati > Bacillota > Clostridia > Lachnospirales > Lachnospiraceae > Lachnospira > Lachnospira hominis (ex Hitch et al. 2025). The sequence continues at coordinate 1,354 of NZ_JBBMES010000012.1, forward strand.
GAATATAGAGTAACGGATGGTGAAGTTTTAAAAATGTAAATGCTATAAATAAACCGATTGCTCTTGAACCGGCATCGCCCATCAGCAGTTTGCTTGGAGAGGCGTTAAACCAGAGATAACCAAGGATACATACTGTCATTAAAAGGATTGTATGTCTGAAATAAGGTTCAATTTCAAAAACTTTAAATAATACGTAAGCAGATGTAAGAGTTACAGCAGAAAGAGTTCCGCACAGTCCGTCAACTCCGTCTGAACAGTTTGTTACATTGATGCTGACCCATACAAGGATAACAATAAGAAGTCCGTATATAACAGGATTAAGTGTTACTGTTTTTGAAAATAATGCAATATCAAAAGTGTTTGGATTGTAATGAAGGTAAGTAAATGCTGCCATTATTGCAATAGCAAAATCTATAAGTCCTTTTTTCAATCCGCCCCATGGAGTCTGTGAACTGTCATCAAGATAGCCGCTTAACATCGCTGCAAGAACAAGAATAAGATAGATAACAAGTTCGGCGTCCATTGGGATAAAAAGAACGCTTGATAATGTAAATGTAAGTATAAATATAATTCCGGCTCCTCGTGGTTTTCCGACTGATTTGGAACCATTAATTGCATATGCACGACCAGCATCTCTTGGCAGAATATTTTTTCCAAGAACGATTAAGAGGCATGTCAGGGCAAATGCAAAAATTACACTTATAAATGTAATGATTTTGATGTAATCGTACCCGATTAAATAGTAAATCATAAAATGTACTCCTCCACGTTTGTTTTATTTTGTGTTTACAATCTGCATGTGTCAGTATAACACAATGAAATATAAATAGATATAAAAATTTATATAGTAATTTATTTTTGATTATGATATACTATTCTTATTGAAATGCGTGTGTAGAAGATGGGGTAAAATAACAAATAAGGCATAGCTTGTATATATGCTGCATATAAATATATATGATGGAAGGGTGGATTTTATGAACAAAGACACTACACAGATTTTTATGACAGAGCTGGATACATACCTTTTTGGACAGGGAACACATTATGAGATTTATAATAAAATGGGAGCACATCTTGCTGTAAAGAACGGCAAGGAGGGTGTATATTTTGTTGTATGGGCACCAAAGGCAAAAGAAGTCTATGTTGTAGGTGATTTTAATGACTGGCGTGCTTATGGATATGATATGAAGCCTGTATCTGACGGCGGTGTATATGAATTGTTTGTTGAGGGAGCAAAAGCCGGACAATGCTATAAGTTTCTTATAATATCACAGGACGGAGAGGCTCTTTATAAAGCTGACCCATATGCTAATGCGGCACAGCTGCGTCCGGAGACAGCTTCTGTTATAACGGATCTTACGGGATTTAAGTGGACAGATGATAAGTGGGTTGAGAATAAGAAAAAAGAAGATCATCTTTCTAGTGCAATGTCGATATATGAATGTCATATTGGTTCATGGAGAAAGCAGAAAGATGGAACAAAAGACGGATATATGAATTACCGTGATATAGCACATGAACTTGCAGAATATGTGTCTGATATGGGATATACTCATGTGGAACTTATGGGAATTGCCGAGTATCCTTTTGATGGTTCATGGGGTTATCAGGTTACAGGATATTACGCACCTACAGCCAGATATGGAACGCCTAAGGATTTTATGTATTTTGTTGATTATATGCATAAGAAAGGAATCGGAGTTATTCTTGACTGGGTGCCGGCACATTTTCCTAAAGATGCACACGGACTTGCTAATTTTGACGGAAGCTGTGTATATGAATATGCAGACCCAAGAAAAGGAGAACATCCTGACTGGGGAACTAAGGTGTTTGATTACAGTAAGAATGAGGTGTCCAATTTCCTTATTGCCAATGGCATGTACTGGGTAGATAAGTTTCATATTGACGGATTGAGAGTTGATGCGGTTGCGTCAATGCTTTATCTTGACTACGGAAGAACAGAAGGCAACTGGGTGCCTAATAAATACGGCGGCAATGGCAACCTTGAAGCCATGAGCTTTTTAAAGCATTTTAACAGCATGATGAAAAAACGTTTTCCACAGGCTGTAACTATTGCTGAGGAGTCAACTGCGTGGCCTAATGTAAGTGGTGACCCGGATAATGGCGACTGCCTTGGATTTACATTTAAGTGGAATATGGGCTGGATGCATGATTTTACAGAATACATGAAACTCGACCCATATTTTAGAAAATTTAATCATGGCAAACTTACATTCAGCCTTATGTATGCATACAGCGAGAATTTTATTCTTGTTCTTTCACATGATGAAGTTGTTCATCTAAAGTGTTCTATGCTTGGCAAGATGCCGGGAGACAAAGATGACAAGTTTTCTAATCTCAAGCTTGCATATGCATATATGTGTGGACATCCCGGCAAGAAACTTCTGTTTATGGGACAGGAATTTGGACAGTGGAATGAATGGAGTGAAGAGAGAGAATTAGACTGGTATCTTTTAGATGATGAAAGCCATAAGCAGATGAAAGATTTTACTAAAAAATGTATGCTGCTTTATAAGAATTACAGATGTCTTTATGAGACTGATTACAGACCTGAAGGCTTCAGATGGATTAATGCTAATGACAAAGATAACAGTGTATATTCATTTATAAGGATAAGTCCTGATAATAATAAGCATTTGCTATTTGTATTAAGCTTTACGCCTGTTGAGAGAAATAAGTTCCGTATAGGGGCACCTTTGAAAGGCAAGTATAAGCTTGTACTTGGAAGTAATGAAGATATTCAGAAGAAGACGCTGACTGCTGTAAAAGGTGATTGCGACGGATATAAGCAGTCTCTTCTTATCGATTTGCCGAGCTATGGCATTGCTGTTTATGAATTTTCCGGTGATTTAAGTAATGATGACTAAAGAAATTGAATAAAAAAGACGATAAAACCTGTACAGAGTATCGAAACCTGTACAGGTTTTTTGTTATGGCAATAATGGAGGTCATATGAGCGTGGATTTAACGATTTATAAAACCGGAAATAATGTAGACGCCGCTAACAGAGCGTCTATTAATATAAAAAATAATAATGAGAAAACCCAGAAGACCGGATTTGACGGAGTTATAGTATCCGGCATGGAAGTTGATACAAAAAAGCTTGATAAGAATACATATACTTCACTTATAAAGCAGGCAGATGATGTAAAATCACAGATAATGCAGAGTGCATCTGACGCAAAAGCAAATCTTAAAGCATTATTTAACAGACTATCGGGTGCTGATGCAGTAAAGATAGATGAAGACGGATTTAATCTGAATGATGCAACACCGGATGATTGCGTAAATATTATCGAGAGAATTAAAATAGAACTTGCGGCACACTGTGATACTTATACAGGTGACATGTCTGGAATTGATGTGTCAAAGATAGAAAAGGTAGTCGGAAGTGCCGGTATGGCACAACAGGTCGCTGCTAATATGCAGGATACAGGACTTCCGCTTACGGATGACAATATAAGTGATATGGCAGAAAGTCTTTCAGGTATGGAAAATGGCAGTTTGTCAGAAGATACAAAGAATTATCTTGTTAAGAATGATATGCAGCCTACAATAAAAAATATTCAGATTGCACAGGCAGCATCAAAAGGCTTTGGCGATAAAATGCAGACTTTAAGCAGGCAGGAACTTGAGCAGCTTATGCCGCAGATAAAAGAAATTATAGGTAAAGCTAAGCTTGAAGTTAATGATAACAACATAAATAATGCAATAACATTTATTTCGCAGGATATACCGGTGACTGAACAAAATCTTGTATACAAAAATCAGCTTGATATGATTAATCTTGATTATGATGAGACATCTCTAAAAATTGCACAGGGTATGGCTGATGGCAGCAAGTCAGAAGAAGTAAGCCTTATAAAAGATTATGACAGTGCGGTTGTAATCGCAGATGCAATAGATATTGTAAAAAATGCTGATTATGATGCAGTTGCGAGAGCGACAGACATGTATGGTGATAATGTGTCAATTAAATCTATTGAGGAGGCGATGGCACAGTATAATATAGGAAATAAATCTGTTGCCCAGGAACAGGACGTTGTGCAGAAAAAGCCGGAATATGAGGATAATTACAAAAAACTGCTTGAAATTCAGATTCTGCTCACACCACAGGCAGGCATGCATATTTACAATAACGGAATTGATATTTTGTCAGTTTCAATAGATACACTGCATGAAAATCTTCTTGCATATGACCGGGAAAAAGCTATGGAACAGATTGCAATACAGCTTGCTGATGACATAGATAGTCAGGTACCTACGGATACAGGGGCTGCGGCATTATCCAATGTATTGACGGATGTTAATGGAACAGATAATAAAACGGCTGATTTTATCAGCATGTATCAGCTTTCACTTGCAACAAGACGTGCAATCAGGGATATTTCATATGCACCTGATGAAGTTATTGGAGCTGTCTATAAAGAAAATATGCAGTCGCAGGCAGTTATAAATATTGCCGGATTTTCTGAGATGGGAAGCAGTCTAAAAGAACGTTTCAGACAGGCAGGAAACTCTTATGAAGCAGTTGGTACAAAGGTGAGAAAAGACCTTGGAGATTCGTTAAAAAATGCGGTTGAGGCAAGTTCTGAAAGTATTCTTTCACAGCTTGGCATGGAAAATACCAAAGCAAATTCGGATGCTGTAAGAATTCTTTCATATAACAATATTGATATAACAAAAAATAATATTGAGCAGATTAAGCAGATTAAGGAGTCATTAAATACTCTCATAGAGCAGATGAATCCTGAGACTGTTCTTAATATGATAAAGGATAATATCAATCCGCTTACTTCTGATATTGAAAGTGTAAATGATTACCTTATCAATAAGAACAAAGATTCAGATAATACAGATAAGTTCAGCAGATTTTTATACAAGCTTGACAAAACAGGTGGCATAAGTGAAGAGGAAAGACGTCAGTTTATCGGAATTTATAAAATGATTAATATCTATACAAAAGATGCAGGAAATTCAATTGGTGCACTTGTAAAGCAAGGCGCAGATATTACTATGGAAAATCTGTGCCGGGCATACGACAGCAGAAAACAGTATGGAATGGATAATTCAGTAGGGGATGATACAGATATTGCAATGGCAGGACAGGTAAGATATTATCTTAATCTTTTTGATAATACGGCATCATCTGTCACTCCGCTTACATTAAAAGAGGTTAATTCTGAAAAGTCTATAAATACAAGAACAGTAGAAAATTTCTGCGAAAGTGTGCAGGATGCATATGACGCGGCAGCTGAAGCTGAGTATATGGATGCATATATGGAAGTTGTACGTGCTGTATCGGCAGCAGATGACGAGGTGCTTCATCAGCTTGAACAGGCAGAGCAGCCTGTTACAATAAATAATATAGAGGCTATGCAGGAACTTGTAAGCGGCAGTGCATATGGAAGGATATTTGGTGCTGACAGAACTAAGGCAGAAAAGATTATAGACAGTATGTCAGACGAAAAATCGCTCAGAGAGGCAATTGAGAGTCTGGATGACGAAAAATCAGAAAGCATACCACAATCAGATGAAGCTGATATAAACAGTTATGATTCTGTACGTCAGGCAGCTTTAAAAAATAATATTATCGACCTTGTAAAAAATCTCAACAGACAAAGAGACTATAGAATTCCGGTTTTATCAGATGACAAAATTGGCGTTATGAAGCTTACAATGATTTCAGACGGAAGTGAAAGTGGAAGAATTTCTATAAGATATGATAATGAAAGCTGTGGAGAAGTAAGCATTGAGCTTAAAGTTACAGATGATACATTCGATGTATTTGGCGTATGCACAGGTGAAAATAATGATTTTGCCGGTTTGTTACAAAATGCAGCTGAAAAGATAAAAGAAGAATTCAATTTTGAAAAGACTAATGTGTATGCTAATTCAAATGATAAGGTTACAGATATTACATATGAAAAATCTGAATCACAGCCATCATCAAAGCTGTACAGAATTGCAAAATCATTTATTTCTGATTTAATGTAAAAAAAAGTGTAAATACGCCGATATTTATTATAGGCAATGTATTTACGGAATGGAGAATATATATGAGACTTAATACAAATATTTCTGCGATTATAGCAAATAACGCACTTCAGAAGGCACAGGACCGTCTGTCTAATTCTATACAGAAATTATCCTCAGGTTATAAGATTAACAGCTCGGCTGATGATCCTGCCGGTTGTGCTATTTCTGAAAAGATGAGAGTTCAGCTTCGTGGACTCAGCCAGTCTGACAATAATGTTACAGATGGTATTTCTGTACTTAATACAGCAGAAGGCGGCCTTATTGAAATACAGTCAATGCTTACACGTATGAAGGAGCTTTCTGTACAGGCTGCCAATGATGTCAATTCAGATGATGAAAGAAGTGCCATTCAGGGTGAAATAGATAATATTAATAAGGAAATAGACAGAATATCGTCACAGACAGAATTTAATACACAGTCACTTATTGATGGTAATCTTTCAAGAAGAGTTTATTCTGACTGCCAGGGCGTTAATCAGATTACATGTTCTGAGAATTTTGTAACTGGTGATTATGGAGTTACAGTTACAGAAGATGCAAGACAGGCAATTGTTGTGGGTGAGGGAACAATCGCTCTTGGTGCAAATGATAAAATTACAAAGGAACAGGAAGGTGTAATAGAATTAAACGGATATAAAGTTTCTGTCAGTGAGGGTGATGACCTTAATACCATAATGGGAAAACTCGTTGATGCAGCAAGCATAATTGGGGGAAGTGCATTTGCAGTCACAGATACAACTAATGATACAACTGCAAACGGAATGGATTACGCAGGCTATTCTCCAGTGACAACATATCCGGGAAGCCGTCTTGTTATTATGACAAAAGAGTATGGCAGTTCTCAATCTATTGAAGTAAAATGCAGCAATAAGGAGCTTGCACAGGCATTGGGAATTGACAGTGCGGCAGATGATGACGGATTTATTGTTCAGGGAAGCGATGTTAAAGCAGAGTTTACAACAGATGCCAATGGCAAGAGAGTCGGATTTGATGACAGTGCCGTACTTTCAACAAGTGGTACAAGAATTACAGTAAAGGATGTTAATAACAAGAGCTTTGAGATGGATGTTCCGGGAAATGTTGCGGGAACTAAGTTTGATGATACAGGAAAAATACCGGTATCAACAGGTACATCATCAAAAGATATTGTTCAGGAAGTTACAGATGTTGGTACTATGAGTATTCATGTTGGTGCTAACCAGGATCAGGTTATAAGAATTGATATACCTGAGGTTACAACATATACACTTGGCATAGATACTGTAAATGTTATGACAGGACTTACTGCGTCACAGTCAATAGAAAAGGTTGATAAAGCGATTAATAGGGCAAGTTCGGTACGTTCTAAGATTGGTTCATATCAGAACAGATTTGAACATACACAGAATAATATTGCTGTTTCAAATGAGAATCTTACATCAGCACTCTCTGCAATGACTGATACAGATATGGCAGAAGAGATGACAGAATATACATCCGTAAATGTAATGACTCAGGCGGCAACATCAATTCTTGCACAGGCAAATGAACGTCCGTCAACTGTACTTCAGATTTTACAGTAGTGTGGAGGAATAATCAGCGTTGAAAAAAGATGAGATACAGACATTTTCATATCGCATTTCACAGGCAAATAAGACGCAGCTTATTGTAATTATGTATGATATGGCTATACAGTATGTCAGCGATGCTATCGAAAATAATTATGAAACGCAGTCAGAAAAAGATGAATATGAGTCTGATGTAGTTCAGGTCAAAAGAGTTGTAGACAGCCTTGTGACTTCGCTTGATATGCAGTATGAAGTGTCAGTGCAGCTTTATAACATTTATCTTGTAATGCAAAGGTATCTTGTAAAGGCGGTTGCAAAAAAGGATAAAAATACAATTATGCTGCTTGAATCAGTAAAGAAAATGCTTGAGACAATGAGAAAATCATTCTATGAATTAAGTAAACAGGATGATTCAGAACCACTTATGAAAAATACACAGCAGGTATATGCTGGTTTTACATATTCAAATGATGGTGGTTCAAATGAGTATTCAAAAGGATACGAAAACAGAGGATATAAAGTTTGAGATTATAAAGCTTAAATGCAGGCGTTGATTTGGATTGCCCTGCACATAAAGAAAACAGAGGATGCAAAATTTGTGATGCAGCCTCTGTTTTTTATTTTACGCGAGCAACGAGCCAAAGTCCGTGCTTGCACGAGACCTTGGCGACTGCCGCGATAACTTGAGAAACTCGCGAAGCGTGTTTCTCATAGTTTATGAATTTTACAAATATTTGCGGCCGCTGTAGCGTCTACGCTGTGTTTTTTTGCGTTTTACTTCTGAGTGGATGTAAAGTACAATAAGTATTGCAGCAATTACTGCAACTATGCCCCATATATTTATAACTATACATTTTTTTTGCTTTAAATTAGAATTATTATCATCTTTTGCGAAAGGAAGATTGCTGGCAGCAGCGATATTTTCGTCAGATGAAAGTGTCAGTTTTGCAGTTCCGACAATATTATTTCCATAATTAAAATTAAGATGGGCGGTATATATTCCGTTTTCACTTGTTGTTTTGTAATTGTTATCAATGCCCATTGCAACATTTCCAACAGAAGCGTTGTTAGGAAGTGTAAGTGTTGAGGCTTTCAGATTGAATTTTAGGTTATATTTATTAAATACAGGAGATTGGTAATAACTGTCGCTTGTAAATAATGAACTTATTGTTCCGCCTGAAGCTGTGATTTTCTTAAAGTTGGCAAATCCCCAGTCAAATAATGAACGTGTATCTGTAAAACGTTCTTTGTCTCCTGATTTGAAGCATACGCATATAAGACGCATATCATCTTTTTCCGCAAATGTTACAAGTGTGTAACCGGCCTGGTCTGTAAATCCTGTTTTTCCGCCTTTGCAGTATTCGTAATAATATTGTCTGCCTTTTAACATGAGATGGCGGTGTTTAAAATTACGAGCCGTATCTGTTTTGTTTGTCGGCGGTATAGTGTAAGTCGTTGATGTTGAATCAATATTTACAAAAGTGGAGTTGTTGTAACATCCTTTGGCAATCATTGCCATGTCGTAAGCTGTGGTGTAATGATTGACATCGTGAAGACCACTTGCATTGGAAAAATGAGTGTTAATAGCACCAAGTTCTTTGGCTCGTTTATTCATCAGCTCTGTAAAAGCTGCAAGTGAGCCGCTTACGTGTTCAGCAAGACCGTATGCGATTTCGTTGGCTGAATAGAGCAAAAGTCCATATAGAGCCTGTTCAACGCTATATTGTTCTCCTGCTTTTGTACCAAGGCTTGCATCCTCATATGTTACAGAATTGGCTGCCGCACTTGAGAATGTAACTGTCTCGTCAAGGCCACAGTTTTCAATTGTGAGAAGTCCGGTAAGAATTTTAGTTGTGCTGGCTGGATATCCTTTGGCATGGGCATCCTTTTCATAAAGAATTGCACCGGTATCCGCATCAATAAGAATTGCACTCTGGGCTACAATATCCGGTGCCTGCGGCCAGTCGTATTCCTGTGTGTTTTTGGTTGTCTGGGTGTTTTGTGAATTCTGCGTTGTCTGTGCAGCCTGCGTGTTTTGTGTTGTGGCAGCTGTTTCGGCAGCATATATGCCTGTTGCAGGCATTAATATAGAAGCCGCAGTTGTGCTGACAGCAAGAAAAACAGCCGTCATTCTTTTAAAAAATTTATTCATATATTATCTCCATCAAATATAAAGCCGGCGTGTAACTGACTTTTACAATAATTCTAATATCATGCTACATTATACACATGATTGAAATGCAAATCAATTAATAACGCTTGTCGAATGGAAATATTTTTATTATACTTTAATAAGTTTTACAGAAATGGAGATTTTAAAAATATATGAGATTGAGAAATGTTCCCGGTGCAAGGGAAATCATGATTGAAAATGAATTTGTGTTTACAGAGCCGGAAAATATGGCAGGAACATGGAAAGAAGTGTTTGGCAATAATAATCCTGTGCGTATCGAGATAGGAATGGGAAAAGGCAGATTTATAACGACACTTGCCCAGATGAATCCTGATATTAACTATATTGGAATTGAAAAGTATTCCAGTGTGCTTTTAAGAGCAGTTGAAAAACAGGATGAACTGCGTCTTTCTAATCTCAGGTTTATAAGAATGGACGCAGAAAATATAGGTGATGTATTCGCAAAGGGTGAAGTTGACAGGATATATCTTAATTTTTCTGACCCATGGCCAAAAGACAGACATGCCAAGAGAAGACTTACTTCAAGACAGTTTCTTGAAAGATATACTGATATTTTAAAAGATGATGGATATGTAGAATTCAAAACGGATAACAGAGGATTATTTGATTTTTCGGTTGAAGAAGTAAAAGAATCTCCTAAGTGGGAGCTTACAACTGTTACATATGACTTGCATAATGATGCAGATTTAGTTGAAGGAAATGTAATGACGGAATATGAAGAAAAATTTTCTTCACAGGGTAATCCAATCTGTAAGCTTATAGCACGTCTGAAATAAATAATAAATACGAACCCGAATGAAAATTGCGGCATATAATGATATAAACACATAAGGAGCATATGTGATATGGGATGCATATCAAAATCACTTCAAAATCTGTCATATTCATTATTCTGCCGCAAAAAAATTAATCGACGTCTTGTAAAAATCAGAAGAAATTGGGATGAAATATCAAAAGCTATATGCGGTCATGGGAATCATAAGGGGTAACTGTAATATTCTTTTTCCCAAGGAAATGTGTAACAACCTGATTGAGTATATATCCGAGTACAGCAACACAAGGAACTCCGAGGAACATTCCAAGAACACCGAAAAGGCTGCCACCAACTGTAATTGAAAATATAACCCATAGCGGCTTGAGCCCCGTTTTATCTCCAAGAATCTTAGGTCCAAGGTAAAGACCATCAAATTGCTGTATTACAAGTATAAGCAGTGCAAAAAGCAATGCTTTGAACGGACTTACAATAAGTATAAAAAGAAATCCGACAGCACCTCCGATATATGGTCCAAAGTATGGAATCATATTAGTAATACCTACAACTACACTGATAAGAACCGCATATGGGAATCGGAATATAACCATTGCAATAAAGCATATAATACCTATGATAAGTGAATCAAGTGCCTTTCCAAATATAAAGCTTGTAAAAATACGTCCACTTTCGCGTAGTACATTTCTTAAAGTGTTGGCAGGTTTGTAAGGCAGAATTGCATATATAAGTCTTTTTCCCTGATAAAAGAGATTCTTGTGGTCAGATATCATATAAACAGATACCATAATTGATATGATAAAACTTATAATGCCTTTAACAATAGCCATACCGGTTGAAAAAATCACAGGAATAAGATTTGACATGATTCCGGTAAGATAATTAAAAATATTAGGGAGTGCGGTTTCTATTCTTTCATTTATCATATTGAAATCAACATATTCACCGAGATTCTGGTGATTGTTTTCAAAATTGCCAACAAATTCAAGTGCAGAATTATACCATACAGGAAGCTGTTCTGTAATTTCAGTTATGCTTTCGTAAATCTGTGGTATAACAAAAACAAGAAGTATTGTAATAGCTCCAATTGCAATTATATATGCAGTTGTTATTGAAAGGTACTTCGCAGCTTTATCGGACTTCATGTTAAGTACACCCTTAAAAAGCTTCCGGAATAAAAGCTTAACAAGAGGGAAGAGTATAAAAGCAATAAATGCACCCGCAATAAAAGGCGAAATAAGATTAAGAATTGAACCTATAAGATGCATGGTCTGGTTAAAGGTTCCTATAAACTTATATATAAGGATAGTACCTACAACAAATAATAGTGCATATATTACAATCGTTGAATATTTACTGTTCGGTATGAAAAAACGATGATTATTATTGTCGTTGTCTGCACTGTCGTTATCATCATTACTTTTATTATAATGTACGGCTTCGTCAACAGCATCATCACTGTTAGCATCATTAGTTAATTTATCATGTTCAGAAGTTTTATCCTGAGACTTTTTATGCAGCATATAATCCTCCAATTCCAATAAATAAATTACAAAGTCAGTGTGTCATATAGGTTATATATTAATATTATATATTAATTTTAAAAGTTTAGCAATAGTAAATAATAGAAAAAAGAATTAAGAAAAAGTAAAAAAAATGAATTGTTCTTAAATAAAAACAAAAAAACGCTTGCATTTATTAAATCATTCATATATAATAACCATTGTGTTCGAGAGAGCAAAATGAAAAACTTCTGGAAGCCAGAAGAAATCTAATATGCGCCGCTAGCTCAGTTGGTAGAGCACCTGACTCTTAATCAGGGTGTCCAGGGTTCGAACCCCTGGCGGCGCACTTACGAAAGTCTTATGATTTGGTCGTTGGAGCCAGGTTGTGGGGCTTTTATTTTTTGCGTTGAGAATATTTGAAAAATAAAAATGTAGAGAGCCGGGAGTTAAATTTGTTCTATATGGACGCAGTTTAATTCCCGGCTCTCTTTGTTAAATCTTTTCAGCTAGTTTTGCTACGGTTTCTTCAGGCAGTTCCGTAATATCAGCGACCGATTTAATATCATTTCCACAGGTGAGCAGTTTGGCTTGCAGTAGTAAATATGATATATGAATTATAAAATTTACTCTGGGAACACTAACACTATCTTGATAGTGAAAGGAGGCAGAGATTATGTATCCACGCAGAAATTCGGAGAAAAATGACAGTTATTATGATGATGAGGATTATCTGATTAGCCGTAAAATGCTTGGAAATGACGAGGCTTATGGTGATGACAGTTATTATGACGATGAAGATTATCTTGATATGGCAGATGCAGTGTCCTCAAATGATTGCACAGGGCTTTTGACACATGGAACAGGACTAGAAGAAGAACTTGATTACTACAGTCAGCTTTATAAGTTCGGGACAAGTCCTGATGAGTAATTAATTTAGAATAATTCTATAATTATAAACATTTTATAATAAATCTTTTGCTGTAATTGACTGTAAAAGTAAGTTGTTATATGATAACAGCAAGTCGGATAGCCGGCGGATGAATGTTGTAGTTCATTTACCGAATGTCCGGCTTGTTGTTTGCAGGAGGAAGAGGTCTTTGTACGGATATGTGGTTGTTAATAAGCCTGAGTTGAAGTTTCGTGAATTTGATGTTTACAGGTCGTACTATTGCGGATTATGCAAGGTACTTGGAAAGGAATACGGATTTACCGGTAGAATATCACTCAGTTATGATATGACTTTTTTAATAATGCTGTTAAGTGGTTTATACGAACCAAAGACTGAATATGGAAAGGAAAAGTGTTTGGTCCATCCGGTTGCAAAGCATGAATACCGCATTAATGAAGTTACAGATTATGTTGCGGATATGAATATACTTATGATGTATTATAAATGTATGGATGACTGGAATGATGAACATAAAGTTACGAGAAAGATTCTTGCAGACAGCTATAATTCCAAAGTTAATATAATAAGGAAGAAATACGAAAACAAAGCACGTATAATAGAGTCGTCACTAAAGGATTTATCTGAACTTGAAGCACAGAAATGTAATGATATTGACAGAGTTTCATATTGTTTTGGTAAGCAGCTTGCGGCAATAACAGCATGGCGTGACGATGAATGGCATGAGACGCTTTCAAAGCTAGGCTTTTTTCTCGGCAAGTATATTTATATACTTGATGCATATGACGATTTGGAAAAAGATGTTGAAAAAAAGAATTATAATATGCTTATTCCATATATGAAACAGCCGGATTTTGATAATTATGTAGGAAATCTGCTTAATAGTATAATGGCGGAATGTGCAAGATATTTTGAACGTCTTCCTATTATTAATGATGTTGAGATTTTAAGAAACATAATCTATTCTGGTGTCTGGACGCGTTTTGATGCGGCAAAGTTAAGGCATGAGAAGAAAAATAATTAATGTTAATACAGGAGTAAATAAGTGAGTGATCCATATCAGGTATTAGGTGTATCAAGGGATGCATCTGACGAAGAGATAAAAAAAGCATACAGGGCATTAAGCCGTAAATATCATCCGGATGCTAATATTAACAATCCGAATAAGGATAAAGCAGAAGAGATGTTTAAGATAGTCCAGCAGGCTTATAATCAGATAATGAAAGAAAAAGAGATGGGATACAGTTCATCCGGAAGTTCATATTCCGGATATGGAGGTTATTCCGGATACGGTCAGACAGGACGCTCATCAGGTGGCGGTTATGGCTATGACGGAGATAATCAGCAGAATGGCAATCCATATGGAGATTTTGGTGGATTCTGGGGATTTGGACCGTTTGGATTTGGTGGATATTCTTATAGCGGAGGTCAGAACCGCACAGATAATATGGGAGATGATGAGACAGGAATGCATCTCAAAGCGGCTGTAAATTATATTAACAGCGGAGCTTTTCAGGAGGCAATTAATGTCCTTAATGGAATAGATAACCGTGACGGAAGATGGTACTATTACAGTGCACAGGCAAATTCTGGAGCCGGTAACACTGCAACAGCACTTGAGCATGCAAAGCATGCCGTGGAGATAGACCCTGATAATGTAGCATATCAGAATCTTTACAGACAGCTTCAAAGCGGTGGACAATGGTATGCAGGAAGAGGACAGTCATATGGCAGAACTACTATGAATCCGGGTGGATATTGCATGACGCTTTTATGCCTTAATTTATGTTGTGGTCCAACTTGTGGAATAAGATTCTGCTGATTGTGGAAAAGATAACATAATAAATATTTTTATGTGGAAAACCAATCTGCAGATATTTTATTCAGGCAGATTTTCAAACAATATGTCAAATTGTACAGGTCCCATATCGAGGATGTACTTATGAAATTCTTTAAGATTAAAGCTGTTGCCTTGTTTTTGCATGGCGGCAGCTTTTAATTCCATAAATCCCACATAGCCAAGAACATATTTGCAATAATTTGCAGGTTCGGAGAGCATCTGCGAGTACATCTGTGTGGCAACGGATTTGTCATTAAATCCATATGAACTTATAAAATTGTATACATCATCTTCTGACCAGCCATAGTAGTTGACACCAATATCTACTTTTCCATAGATTAGCATAATAGTTGAATAATTAAGCTGCATAAGAGTATTTAACGGAGCATTATCTGTGTCGGCATATTGGTAAGAAAGAGCTTCACAGTAAGTGGCCCAGCCTTCAATATATCCGCCGGGCTGGATAATGTGTCTGATTAAATCAGAATTTTTGTTTGCAAAATATGTAATCTGATACATGTGTCCCGGAAATCCTTCATGTGCAAGTGTTGTATAAATATCTGAAGAGCCGGTGCTTTTGGGGTTGATATATATTGAGTTGACAGCATTGTTGTCAATCTGAGGAGTAAAATACATTGCAGGGCTTGCATAATCCTGTAATGCTTTTGTGATATATTTTACTTCATAATTGACATCGGCTCCCTCAGGAAATGATGTTTTTATTTTCTCTTTTAAATCTGAAAGGATTTCCATTGGCTGTGTATATTGAAAATGAAATGTGTTGAACTGGTCGGAAAGTCCAAGATTTTTTCTGTATAACCCTTGTATAGAGGCAATATTTCGGCTTATATACGAATCAAGAAGAGCGTCGTATTCATCAATGGTCTTGGACCAGCCCATCTGGTTATTTACAAGGTATTCGTAGTATTTCTGTCCGTTTGGATAGTTGCAGAGACCGCCGCTGTATTTTCCTGTATTTTTAAGCTGTTCAATGCCGTCTGCAAGAATACGGTAACCTTTAATCACATGTTCATTTACGGCAGCTTTGTTTCTTTCTTGGTAAGAAGATTTCTGCGTTTCATCAAGTTCCGGTAAATTGTTCAGCTTTTCTTCAAATGTTGTTATAAGATAACCATCATCGGCACTGTCTATAAATGTATTGCACTGCTCAATGATTTCTTCTGCGAGGGAGGTTTCCATAAAATAGCCCTTTTCGCTTCGCATTTTTTCATATTCGATAAGATTTTCAAAAAATTCGTCCGTATCTTCGACAGCACAAAGATATTCGTCAATATCTTTTACTTCATTGAATGTATATTCCGCAAATATGATAGGAAGCTGAACCTGTATTCCTATTGTTGTCGATAAGTCTGTATCAAGCAGAAATAAATCGCAGTATTCGAGTTTTGTTTCAAGATATTTTTTTAATAATTCATATGTAATCTGCTGGTTTTTTGAAAGACTGTTTTTGTCAAACGAATTAAGCTGCGTCAGACAGTCAGATATATCTGAGCTGTCCGTTGGATTATCGAGATTATATCTGCCGAGTGTTTTTTCATAATTGGTAATACCGTAGTTTTCAGGATGTTGTAATATCGTATGAAGGGAAAGAATATCTCCTGAGACATTATCACGAAAAATTGCATCGGTAAATTCCCTGAAATTTTCATTTTCTGATGAGGCAGAATATACAGTGTTTTGCTGGTTATTACGGACAGTGTCTGCAGAATGACAACCGGCAAGAAGTGAAAATGACAGGATTAATGATGTAAATATTAATAAAAAGCGTTTTTTTGTAATTTTCAAATATAAACCCTCCTGAAATCTGTTGTTGTAAACTTAACTTATTATACTATATTTTATCACTGCACGCAAAATGCGGCTCTTGATATATTAAATCAGTTTTGCTACAATATTTAATTAAATGGCGGATGTTTTAAGTGTATGAAGCTTATTTCATCTTTAGATTGAAACAGTAAAGAGTTAGGAGGCTATGACAATGCCACAGAATAAAGGACCATTTTATATGACAACAGCGATTGCCTATACTTCAGGCAAACCGCATATCGGTAATACTTACGAGATAGTTCTCGCGGACAGCATTGCAAGATATAAAAGACAGCAGGGCTATGATGTTTTTTTCCAGACAGGAACTGACGAACATGGACAGAAGATTGAGCTTAAAGCCGAAGAAGCCGGCATTACACCAAAAGAATTTGTTGATAATGTATCAGGTGAGATTAAGAGAATATGGGATTTGATGAATACATCATATGATAAGTTCATTCGTACTACAGATGATTATCATGAAAAACAGGTTCAGAAGATTTTTAAGAAGCTTTATGACCAGGGTGATATTTATAAGGGTTCATATGAAGGAATGTATTGTACACCATGTGAGTCATTTTGGACAGAGTCACAGCTTGTAGATGGTAAATGTCCTGACTGTGGACGTGAAGTTAAGCCGGCTAAGGAGGAGGCATATTTCTTCAGGATGAGCAAGTATGCGGACAGACTTATCGAGCATATTAATACACATCCTGAATTTATTCAGCCTGTTTCAAGAAAGAATGAGATGATGAACAATTTCCTTCTTCCTGGACTTCAGGATTTATGTGTATCAAGAACATCTTTCAAATGGGGTATCCCGGTTGATTTTGATGATAAGCATGTAGTCTATGTGTGGCTTGATGCTCTTACTAACTATATTACAGGTATAGGTTATGATGCAGACGGTAACTCGAGCGAACAGTATAAGAAGTTCTGGCCGGCAGACCTTCATCTTATCGGAAAGGATATTATCAGATTCCATACGATTTACTGGCCGATATTCCTTATGGCACTCGGTGAACCGCTTCCAAAGCAGGTATTTGGACACCCATGGCTTTTGCAGGGCGATGGTAAGATGAGTAAGTCAAAAGGCAATGTTATTTATGCAGATGACCTTGTAGATATGTTTGGCGTTGACGCTGTAAGATATTTTGTCCTTCACGAAATGCCTTTTGAAAATGATGGTGTTATTTCATGGGAGCTTATGGTTGAGCGTATGAATTCAGACCTTGCCAATACGCTTGGTAATCTTGTAAACAGAACAATTGCCATGTCAAATAAGTATTTTGGCGGCAATGTTGCAAAGACAGGTGCCGACACGACAGGTGCGGGTACAGATGAGAATGGTGCAAGCCTTGATTTTGATGCAGAACTTAAAGCTGTTGTGACAGGTACAAAGGCAAGAGTTGAAGATAAGATGAAGACACTTCATGTTGCTGACGCAATTACGGAGATATTTACTCTTTTTAAGAGATGCAATAAATATATTGATGAGACAATGCCTTGGGCACTTGCAAAAGATGAGACAAAGAAAGACCGTCTCAGCGAAGTTTTATATAACCTTGTTGAAAGCATTACAGTCGGAGCAAATCTTCTGACACCTTATATGCCTGAGACTTCTGAGCGTATTCTTGCACAGCTTTATCCTGCAAATCCAAAGGCTGGAGAGAGAGATTTTGATGACCTCGACAAGTTTGGTTTAAGAGAAAATGATATAAAAGTAACTGAAAAACCAGAAATATTATTTGCCCGGCTTGATCTTGAAGAAGTTATGAAAGAAGTTGAAAAGATTCAGGAAGCACAAAAAAAGGCAGCCGGAATTAAGGATTATCCAAAGGTTGAGAAAAAGCCTGAGATTACAATTGATGATTTTGACAAGATTCAGATTCAGGTTGGTGAAGTAATTAAGTGTGAACCTGTAAAGAAAGCAAAGAAACTTCTTGTTTCACAGATTCGCATCGGCGATGAGGTAAGACAGATTGTTTCTGGAATTGCAGCATATTATAAGCCGGAAGAAATGGTTGGAAAAAAAGTTGCTGTAATTACGAACTTAAAGCCTTGCAAGCTCTGCGGCGTTGAGTCCCAGGGAATGATTCTTGCGGCAGCAGATGATGAGAATAATCTTTCTGTTCTGACTGTTGATAAGGATATTATTGAGGGCAGTGAAATCAGATAAAATGAACAGCAGAGTATGTTGCTGAAGATGAGATTGTCGATACTTTTAAAGCGATGGTAGAAAAGATGTTTAATGGTGCAGCTACCGCAAAAGGTGCTGTTATTATTACGCCGGAAAAGGTGATTGTCACAACTCCGGGTGCTGATAATAAAAAAGAAATATAAGATAAAACATTCCGTCGGAGTTCTTGCTTAAAAACAAAAATTCCGACGGATATTTTTATGCTGCGGATAAATGTGGGAATGATTTCATGTAGCTTTATGACCTGTGGAACAATTTGAGAAGGTGATATAATTATGGCGAAATACAAAAAGAAACTTTATGCTGATATTAGGTGCCCGCTTGAATACGGACTTACGATATTTGGCGGGAAATGGAAATCAAGAATTATATGTGTTCTGTCTACACAAAAGACTTTGAGATACAGTGAAATAAGAACAGAGATGTATAATATAACCGATGCGGTTCTTGCGGCAACATTGAAAGAATTAATTGCTGACGGAATAGTAAACAGACGGTCTTTTGATGAAATACCTCCGAGGGTGGAATATCCGCAAAAACTGTATAAGGCACTTATGAATTCCCAAACTGTGCTCACTGTGTGGGACGATGCGAGACTTGTCGGTCTCATACGCGTCCTTGATGATTCGGAAATGCTCGCACAGATTCATTATGTACTTGTACATCCGGAATATCAAGGACGGGGTATTGCAGGCAGAATGGTGGAATACATTAAAGAAAAATATAGGAATTTTATGTATCTTGAACTTATGCCTGAAGACAAAAATAACGTTCCTTTTTATGAAAAGCATGGATTTCATGTTATGGAAAACGGAGCAGCAATGCAGATATGTAATATTAATTAACTTTCTTTGACAAGTTTGCCGCTGATGTGTTCGGGAATAAGTTCGAGGCAGCATACGCGGTTTCCTGCTTTTTCAAGCTCATCGGCGACATAATTTTCGTCATCGGTGAATTTATAGCAGAGATTTTTACAAATTTCAATTATTTTTTCATTGTCATTTACAATGCTGATTTTTCCGAAAACAATTACACTGTTTATATAGAGAGGCCATTCGCCGTCTTTTCTGTATCCTTTGTCGTATGTGCAAAAAGATACTTTGTTACATTTTTTAATCGCATCAAGTTTATGTCCTTCTTTGGCACCGTGAAAATAAATGCGGTTTTCGATTTCGTCATACCAATAATCAATAGGAAGTCCGTAAGGATAGCCGTCATCGCCGATTACGGAGAGGACTCCGCGGACTTCGTTTTTAAGAATTTTCTTACATTCGGTTTCGTTTAATTCCTGTTTAAATCTTCTCATTTTTCTAAACATATAAGCTTTCTCCGTTCAAAATGTTTTAATAATTACTTATTATATTGAAGTCATGGTTGGAATTCAATTAAAAGAACAAAAAAATAATCGTGAAAATGAATTACGTTTTGACTAACATATCCAATTAATCTATAATATATTAAGGCAGAGAATATTTTGCCGAATTTATGCTTTTGCGGTATTATGATATAAAAAAGTATTTAACGGAGAGTAACAGTGAAAATATTTGAAACACATTCTCATTATGATGATAGTGCATTTGATGATGACAGAGATGAGCTTATCAGTAAGATGTTATCAGATGATGGTGAACTGGAGTATTTAATAAATGTCGGGGCAAGTTTAGACGGGTGTAAAAAATCACTTGAACTTGCAGACAAATATGATAAAGTGTATGCGGCGGTAGGAGTTCACCCTGAGGACGTAGGGAATCTTACCATGCACGATATACAATGGTTGAAAAAACAGGCTTTAAACAATGAAAAAGTTGTTGCAATTGGAGAAATCGGACTTGATTATCATTATCTTGATAATCCGAAGGAAATCCAGAAAATGTGGTTTGAGACGCAGATTGAAGCGGCAGTTGATGTTAATAAGCCTATAATTGTCCACTCAAGAGAAGCGTGTGCTGATACGATACAGTGCATGAAAAATAAGAGAGCAGACAAAGCCGGCGGAGTGATACATTGTTATTCTTATACAAAAGAAGCAGCAAAGGAATTTCTTGATATGGGATTTTTTATAGGTGTAGGCGGTGTCGTGACTTTTAAAAATGCACGAAAGCTTGTTGAGACGGTAGAAGAAGTGCCGGTGACAAGAATCGTTCTTGAAACGGACTGCCCTTATATGGCACCTGAGCCACACCGCGGAACGAGAAATGACAGCAGAAATATAAGATATGTTGCCGAAAAGATAGCACAGATTAAAGGAATTACGGCACAGGAAGTTATAGATATAACCAATGAAAATGCGAAAAAGTTATTTTTTTAAAACAGAATGGAGATTGTATGGCATTTGAAAATGTAAAGCATCTTGGAAATCCAACGAACACAATAGAAATACTGGATAAATATGGATTTTCATTTCAAAAAAAATATGGGCAGAATTTTCTTATTGATGAAAATGTAGTGAGAAAGATTGTGCGTGAAGCAGGCGTGACGAAGGACGATTTTGTTCTTGAAATCGGTCCGGGAATCGGAACTATGACACAGATTCTGTGTGAGGAAGCAAGAGAAGTTGTTGCGGTCGAGATTGACAAGAAATTAATTCCGATTCTTGAAAATGATACATTAAGTTATTATAACAATGTTACTGTCATTAATGAAGATGTGTTAAAGCTTGATATTGTTAAGCTTGCGGCAGAGCATAACAACTCAGAACCGATAAAAGTTGTTGCGAATCTCCCATATTATATTACAACTCCTATTGTCATGGGGCTATTTGAGAGTAAAGTTCCGTTAGACAGCATAACTATTATGGTTCAGAAAGAGGTTGCCGACAGAATGCAGGTTGGTCCCGGCACAAAAGATTATGGGGCACTGTCGCTTGCGGTGCAGTATTATGCGAAACCGCAGGTAGTTCTTACAGTTCCGGCAAGTTGTTTTATGCCGCGTCCAAATGTTGATTCTGCAGTGATAAAACTTGAAAGATATAAAGAACCACCGGTAAAAGCTGATAATGAAAAATTAATGTTTGGTATAATAAGAGCTTCTTTTAACCAGAGAAGAAAAACCATGACAAACAGCGTGTGTGGTTGTGCAGAGTTAGGAATAACAAAAGAAAAATTAATTGAGGCATTGGAGGAATGTAATCTTTCGCCGACAGTGAGAGGTGAGGCACTTACACTTGAGCAATTTGCAAAATTATCTAATATATTAAATGCGAGAGGCACAAAATGAACAGTGTAATGACAAAACAATTTTATAAACAAAGAAGTGATTTTGAGAAATCATGTGTCACAAGAGATGAAAAATTAACATTTCCTGACGGAGTTGATTTTACCGAAAATATAGCATACGCAGATGATAATGAAAAAGCACACAGGCTGGATATTTTCCGTCCACAAAATGCTAAAGATACCATGCTTCCAGTTATAATTAACGTACATGGCGGTGGATTGCTTCTTGGCAATAAAGAGTTTAACAGATATTTTTGTGCCTTGCTTTGCAAGAAAGGATTTCTTGTATACAGTATAGAATACAGGCTTGTTCCTGACTGCATGATATTTGATCAGTTAAGGGATGTATTTGCGGCTATGGATTTTATAAAGAAACGTGTGAAGCCAGACGGTGGTGACTTGTCACATGTATACATGGTCGGAGACAGTGGAGGTGCATGCCTTATTACATATGCTAATGCAATTCAGAACAGCTACAAAATTGCTAAGGCAGCAGGGGTAAAACCATCGGATTTGCATGTTAGTGCACTCGGACTTATCAGCGGTATGTTTTACACAACAAAGTTTGATAAGATTGGGCTTTTTCTTCCTAAGTTTTTATATGGCAAAAATTACAAAAAGACACCATTTTTCAAATATGTAAATCCTGAAAATAAAGAACTTGTTAATTCACTTGCACCGGCATGGCTGGTGACAAGCCATAATGATCATCTGCGGAAATATACAATTAATTTTGAAAAAGCACTTGCTGCGGCACAAAAGGAGCATGAACTTATCGATTATCCAAAAAATAAAAATCTTACACATGCATTCAGTGTCTTTGAACCATTTCTTGATGAAAGCAGCGAAGTTATAGATATGATGACAGAATATCTAAGAAAATTTTAATATGTAAAGTGACAGAAAGGAATTGGAATATGATTTTGCATAATCGTTTAATACCGATTTTAGACCCGGTTAATATTGAATTCATAAACAAAATTTATTAATTCAAGGAGATTATGATGAACAATCCAATTAAAGATTTAACAAAAAAGGAATGGCTGCTGTGGACAGGTTCTCTTTTTTAATAATATGTACGGATTTGTAAGCTGGAGAAAAAGAGAGGTAGCTGTAGATAAAGTTGATGTAGCGATGTAATGATATAAGCGTGCCGGGAATTAAATTTGTCCTATATGGATACAGTTTAATCCCCGGCTTGCTTTGTTAAATCTTTTCAGCCAGTTTTGATACGGTTTCTTCAGGCAGTTCCGTAATATCAGCGACTGACTTAATATCATTTCCACAGGTGAGCAGTTTTGTTGCAATCTGAATTTTGGTCTGTTCTTCGCCCTCAATGAAGCCCTCGGCATGTCCACTTGCTTCGCCCTCAATGAAGCCTTCGGCACGTCCACGGTTTAAAATATCCTTGTCTCTGTAATTTAAAACTTTACCACCCATATTAAGATTCACTCCTTTTTTTATTTTTTTATATTTTGCGGCGAGGTGTTTTACAACCTTGCGGGACATCTCAAGAATTGCTGCTTTTGTGTATTCTGAAAGAATACCGGCGTGGCTCGCCTCGTTAAGATGCTTTGTAATGTATGTGTATTCAGCTTCTAATTTCTTTAATTTTTCATCATTTTGTTCAATTTCATTAAAGTCTTTTTCATATACAAAAATATGAAAAGGTATGAGAAAAAACAGATGTTTTTCAAACAGTTCATCGGCGGAATACTGTCTTACTTTTAAAACAGGAACATTATATGACACATTTCCTCCGGGAGTTAAGATATTGATATTCATCTCATCAGGAGTGTGTGATGTATGACGTAGTGATATGATTGCAGAATCGGGGAAACTTACAGTAAGAGTATCGGGCGTAAGTTCCCTGTTTTCAAGTGCAATCTGTGTATCATATTCAAACATACGCACAATCATGCTGCCATCCTCAAAACTTTGACATTCAATGTGATACCGCTTTGTACATTTTATATTGCATGTGTTGTCACTCATGATTTCAAAGCTGGAATCAGTGATTCGCTCCTGCTTACTGCCGTCGGGCATCTGTATAAAATGCTCGTTCTGGAGCAGACGTATTTTTTCATTTCCGGTATAATTGGTATGAAAAATTTCATTGACAACCGGAATCATAAGTTCCGTACAATCAGTAAGAAGTGTACGGAATACATCATCGTATGGTGTACTGGACATTCAGTATTTCCTTTCTTTAAATTATACTTGATTATTGGGATTGACGGCAAGTGAATTGATAGATTTTCTGGAGCACATGTGTGCGAATATCCGGTTATAAATTAGTAATAATAATCCTGACTTTGACATACCTTTGCAATAGGTATCAGTTTTGTTGAAAGGAAGGATTTTATGATTGAGTATAAAAGATTTATATCATATATTTATGCTTATGCAGGGGGAGTGAGGGATAAAAATACAGGCTTTGCAAAAGCACAGGTACAGGGACAGAAGTTTGAACTTGCAATAAATCTCAGAGGAGTATATACGGATACACCTGAATATATGAATGTCAGTTTTGTAATGCAAAAAGAGGAAAATAAATCAAAATACAGGCTTCTGGTTGTTGGAAGAATTCTTGTCAACAATGGAATTGGCTCGTATATGGGCGTGTTTAATGCCGAGAATATCGAAAATTCGGGATTTGAATTTTCAGATATATGTGGAATTGCAATAACTAAAGAAAATGATACATATTATATGATGTCAAGCATGTGGCAGGATGACGAGATTAATGAGAATAATATCGAGTTTCTGCCAAAAGGATATAATAAAAATTTACAGATGAAACAGGCAGGGGATGAGGCTGCCACACCGCAAACAACAGAGCAGTCACCGCAGGCAGAAATAGAACAGGTCGGTGACTCTGTGATTAACACGGTGGAACAACAAAAAAATACAGATTCACAGCCACAGCAACCTCTTCGGGCAACAGAAACAGAAAATTTTGAGATACAGGAAATTCTTGATGTTGAAGGGGTTGAGAAATTGTTTGAACAGGAAGACAGCGTCAATGTATTTGATGATGATTATTATTATGACTGCATAGAAGTAACGCCGGAGACACTAAGGAAACTCCCGGTTGAAGATGAAGTGATTGTCAACAACAGCTTTCTGATACACGGCTTTTACAATTACAAGCATCTGCTGCTTGGCAGGGTGCGTGAAAATGAAAATCACACGCGGTACTTTATAGGTGTGCCGGGGATGTATTCAAACAGGGACAGATTCATGGCATCAATGTTTGGTTTTGATAATTTCAAAAAGAGTCACAGAAGTGATTTTTCAAATCCATATTTTGGATACTGGTATCAGGAATTTTGATGAGATAATTACGATATATAAGTAAAGCGGAGGTGGTCACGCCATTCTTTGTTGATTTTTGCATATGCGTATGCACTGCCTTCGCTTATAAATCCCATAGTTCTGGCAAGATTTACAGATGCGTCATTACCGGGAAGAATGTATGCTTCAATCCTGTGCATGCCATATTCTGTAACCATAATTTTAAGTGCCATGGTAAGCATACGTCTGCCGTAGCCCATACGACGGTATTTTTCGTCGATTTTATATCCGATTACGCAGCTTTTCATTGAGCTTTTTATGTCAGTAAATGAAACGCTTCCGATAATTTTATCCGAAACACTGTTGTCGTACAGAAAAAAACGGATATGTTTTCCATGTATACATGCATTATATTCAGCCTTTAACAGATTATAGATGAATGTATACGTATAAAAATTAGACGGTTTGTCTGTCTCATATTTTTCAAATGAGTCTTTATTTCTTTTGTAAAAATCCAAAACTTCTCCGGTATGACTTGTGTCTAATACCTTTAACACAAGACTGTCCTGTTGATATTCAAATTTCATAAAGTCTCCGTTTCCGCACGTTTTTTTGAATTGCGTAATTCCTTAAAAAAATCAGTTAAAAGTCTGCTGCATTTATTTTCAAGAACACCGCGTGTAACGCTGCACATGTGGTTGAATTGAGGCATTTCAAGGATATTAAGTATTGAGCCTGCACATCCTGCCTTTGGATTCATGGAACCAATGACTACGCGGGGAATTCTTGCCTGTACGATTGCACCGGCACACATCTGGCATGGTTCGAGAGTTACATACATAGTACATTCCTCAAGACGCCAGTCGCCTAAAACTTTGCTGGCACGTCTTATGGCAGTTATTTCAGCATGGCCCAGAGTGGTCTTATCTGTGTTTCTGCGGTTATAGCCACGTGCAATGATTTTGTTGTCATGGACAATCACGCAGCCTATTGGAACTTCTTTTATTTTGTATGCTTTGACGGCCTGTGCAAGAGCTGCACTCATATATTTTTCATCAGCTTTTGATGTATCAGTATTATTTGTAGGAATATTACCTGGTTTCATGTCAGTCCCCTTTGTCTGAGTGAAATAATTGTCAAAATTTAAGATAATGTTACACCAATAATAAAAATATTACAAGCCTCATAAACCTTGACATGAGTTACGTTTACAGATATAATTAAAATTACCGTGCAGCCGGGGTAGTAGCGGCACCTTGTACCTGCAATCCGCTATAGCAGGGGTGATGTTCGGCAGAGGGCAATAGTTTATGGAGCAGCCCGGTATAAGTGGTGATGACATCTGGGTCTTCCGCAACAGAAATTCGTGAACCATGTCAGGTCAGGAATGAAGCAGCATTAAGCGAAAGCTTCTGTGTGCCGGAAGGGTGCCTGGATCGAGCTAACTGTACCGGTAACGTCTGTGGACAATTGTTCGAAGCCGGACGCACGGTTTTAATATGTTTATAAGCAGTGTACTTAAAAGTATTAGTAAGGAGGTTTCCGGTGTCATATCAGGCATTATACAGAAAATGGAGACCAACCGCCTTTTCTGATGTCAAAGGTCAGGACCATATAGTCACGACGTTACGTAATCAGATTAAATCAGACAGGATTGGACATGCTTATCTGTTCTGTGGTACGAGAGGAACAGGTAAGACTACGATAGCTAAGATATTTGCAAAGGCTGTAAATTGTGAGCATCCCATAGACGGAAATCCGTGCGGTGAATGTCCGGCATGTAAGGCGATTGCGGCAGGAACATCAATGAATGTGATTGAGATAGATGCGGCATCTAACAATGGTGTTGACAATATCCGTGAGATTCGTGATGAAGTACAGTATTCACCGACAGAGGGTAAGTATAAAGTATATATAATAGATGAGGTCCATATGCTCTCTATAGGTGCGTTTAATGCACTTTTAAAAACACTTGAAGAGCCTCCGTCATACGTTATATTTATACTTGCAACAACGGAAGCACACAAAATACCGATAACAATCTTATCAAGATGTCAAAGATATGATTTTCACAGGATTTCCATAGAGACTATTTCCGACAGATTATCTGAGCTTATGAAAGCTGAGAATATCAATGTTGAGGAACGTGCAATACGATATATTGCAAAAGCTGCAGATGGTTCAATGCGTGATGCATTAAGCCTTATAGACCAGTGTATAGCATTTTATCTGGGACAGGATTTAAAGTATGAAAATGTGCTTGAAGTTCTGGGAGCGGTTGATACGGCAGTGTTTGAAAATATGCTTGCACTTATAATGTCGTCAGATGCTGCCGGATGCATGCAGCTTATAGAACAGCTTATAATGCAGGGCAGGGAACTTGGTCAGTTTGTAAATGATTTCATATGGTATTTAAGAAATCTTTTACTCGTAAAAACTACGGATGATGAATCGAAACTTGCTGATATAATAGATGTGTCAGAAGACAGCCTTGCACAGTTGAAGTCAGACTCATCAAAAATTGATGAGGGCACGCTTATGCGGTATATAAGAGTGTTGTCTGATTTGTCAAATGAGTTAAAGTTTTCAACGCAGAAGCGTATTAAACTTGAAGTTACAATAATAAAGATGTGCAAGCCTTCAATGGAAAAAAATGACAGCGTGGAAGAACTTGCCGGGCGTGTCACACTTCTTGAAAATAATCTTGAAAAGACATGTAAGGAGCTTGAAAGCGGTGCGTTTGCAGTTAGTTCACCAGTTCCGTCAGCAGGTGCATCAATCAGTGGAACTGATGGTATACAATCACAGAAACCGGTAGAAAAGCGTGTCATAGAGGCTCTTCCGGATGATGTAAGACAGATTGCAGCATCATGGAACGGCATAATCAATACTATTGATGACCCGATGTATGTTGCGTTTTTAAGACAATGCCATGTTACGCTTGCAAAAGATGACATAAGTCTTGAGATAATGGTAAAATCCACATCGGCATATAATGCAATATCAAGAGAAGAGGAAGTAAATCGTCTAATTGAGGTTATTGAGGAAAGAACCGGCATAAAGGTAAATATAATAATTACAAAGCTGGCAGATGATGAGGATTTTCAAAACAGATTTACAGATATAAGAGAACTTGTTAATATGGATATAGAAGTAGATGATAAGGAGGAATACATCTAATGGCAAAAAGAGGCGGATTCCCGGGCGGTATGCCGGGCAATATGAATAATTTAATGAAGCAGGCACAGAGAATGCAGCGTCAGATGGAGACACAGCAGGCTGAGCTTGAAGCAAAGGAATTCTCTGCGGCAGCAGGCGGCGGAGTTGTAGAAGTTACAGTGAGCGGCAAGCGTGAAGTGACAAAAGTCAAGATTGACCCTGAAGCAGTTGATCCAGATGATGTTGAAATGCTTGAAGACTTAATTATGGCTGCAACAAATGAAGCTTTAAGAAAGTGTGAAGAAGAATCACAGGCACAGATGTCTAAGATTACAGGAGGTCTTTCAGGATTGGGCGGAGGCCTTTTCTAATGGATATTTACAGCGGACACATTAACAAATTAATTGAACAGTTGTCCAGATTACCAGGGGTTGGAGCTAAAAGTGCCCAGCGCCTGGCATTTCACATTATTAACATGCCACAGGAAGAGGTAGATGGACTGACTAATGCCATCACAAGTGCGAAAGCTAATGTGAGATATTGCAAAGAGTGTTTTACACTTACAGATGAAGAAATTTGTCCGATATGTGCCAATAAGGCACGTGACCATTCAACAATTATGGTGGTTGAACATACGCGTGATATGGCAGCATATGAAAAGACAGGCAAATATAATGGCGTATATCATGTGCTTCATGGTGCAATAAGCCCGATGCTTGGAATCGGACCTGCCGATATTAAGATTAAAGAGCTTATAAAAAGGCTTGAGGGTGATGTGAATGAAGTTATTATTGCAACCAATTCAAGTCTTGAGGGCGAGACAACCGCAATGTATCTTTCAAGGCTTATTAAGCCGACCGGAATTACGGTTACAAGAATTGCAAGCGGAGTTCCTGTCGGTGGAGACCTTGAATATATAGATGAAGTTACACTTCTGCGTGCTCTTGAGGGACGTACACAATTGTAAAATGGGAGCAGATTTATGGCTGTAAATATGGTAAACGATATTGTCTCCGGACACAGGGCGAGAATGCTCAATTTAAAAAAATATTATCCGTTTTTTAAACTCACAGAGATTTCATTGTCACAGTTTAAAGACGGCAAGTACGAAATACTTGATATGGGATATATCGTTATGGGTATTTTACGCTTTTTTATAGAGGAAAATAACTTTAATGAAAAAGATGTTACATACCCTGAATACCTTGAATTTTTTCATGAACTCATTTCAAGGGATTTCGGACTATTATTAAGTGAAGAAGAAAACAGGGAAATTGGCGGCTACATTTTTGATAAAATTAAAAATGACGGCCGCCCTTTTGATTTTGAATATTTTGACCCGGTTGAAAGAAAAAAGAGAATTTCACGGGTAAGGATGATTGAAAGCACAATAAGGGACAGTATAGTGTGGTATACGATAAGTTCCGATGCTGTGGAATTTTATCTTGATACAAAAGAGATAAAAGATGAGAGCAGGATAAGTGTGCAGCAGCTTCTGCTTGAAAAAATGATACAGGCAAAGAATTTCAAAGGTGGTACGGAAGTTGTTGAAAGAATTAATGAAGAGGTAAGCAGGCTTGCACTTGTGCAGCAGGATGTAATTAATACGCTTGCATCCGATGTTTTTGCCGGAATAGAAGCATACCGTGATTTTGTAGAAACGGGAATGCGTTGGTTTGATGATGAGGAAAAGCTGTTTAAGAAAAACAGTGATTTAATAAAATCGGCACTTGAAAAAATATCGCCGGGAGGGCAGGCGGATGCAGCATATTATAAGACAATCAGTGAGATATATGAGCTTGAAAACCAGCTGAAAGTTGCAATGAACAGACACGCACAGCTTCTTGGGGCATGCACCCATATGCAGAAACTCACAGATGATGCCGTAAGGCATGCAAAACTTTCTCAGATAAGAAGCCATGTTGATTTCACATCACTTTTAAAAAAGATGACGGAAAATGGTGATGCATCAGTGCTGATTCCTCTTATAAACGGAATTTTAAAACCAAATACGAAGAAAACATTTAATCTTAATTCCATAGATGAAGCACTTACAATGAGACCTGCAAGATATCAGGAGATAGAAAAGGTAAGTGTAAAAAAGCAGAAAGAAATCATATTTGAAGATGAGCTGGAAGAGAAAAGAATTGCGGATAATTATGTATTTATAATGAAAAATCTTATTTCGGCACTGCACAAAAAAGAAGAGTTCACACTGGAAGAATTTAATCTGTCAATGAAAAATATGTATTCCGAAAATGTTCTTAAAAATGCAGATTATTTTTCATTTTTCGTAAATCTGTGCCAGAAGAAAAAGCATATAATCGGTGGTGAAGATATGGATAGTGAAAGTTTTATGGATGATATATTGAAAAAATATTTTGAGAATGAAGCCCCGGTTGTTTTTTCTATAGATGAGGGGAATGGCAAAATGCTTGAACTTATGGATGGATGTGAAGTGAGCGACGTTACATTTCATAGAGAAGATTACAGCAATTAACATTTAATATAAATTTATACCGGAAGGGAAAAATTATGGAGAGCAGAAATTTAGACAGAGCATTAGATATCGTGTCAAAACTTATCAATGGCGAAAATGTTGGTGAAAATGGAGATAATGCAGCACTGTATCAGGAGTACAGCACAAATGCACAGGTTTATGACATTGTTATGATGACTCTTAAAAAGATGAATCTTGACATATATGAGTATAAAAACAGCCTGTATGTAAGTGCAGGCCAGAATAATCCGGTGTTTGGATATACTAACGAAGAGTTGAGAAAAGAACTTGGAGTTAAGTTGAACAGAGAATTGTATCTTGCATATTTTGTTATTTACAATACTATCACATCATTTTACAGTGATACGTCAGCAGCAAATTATACAAGTTACGTGCGTATTGAAGATGTGATAGAAAATGTTGATAATTCCATAAACGGTATAATTGATAAGCGAAACGGCATAGTCCTTGATGAGATAGAGGAAAACAGTTTTAAGCAGATTGCGTTAAGCTGGGAGGAACTACCGGCCTCATCTGACAGTGTTCAGGCTGGGATGAGGGCAGCGAGAAATTCAAAAGCCGGATTTGTCAAAATAGTTTTTAATTTTCTTGTAAATCAGGGGCTGCTTGTTGATAATTCGGAAAAGCCGGAAAATTCTGTGGATAATACAAAAGAAGATGAAAATTCTGGTGGAAATCTTTATTATCCTACAAACAGATTCCGGGCACTTATAGAGAATTACTTTGATGAATATAAAGGAAGATTTACGCAGATTTTATCGAAAGGAGAGAAGAACGATGCCACAGATTAACAGAATCAGGGTAAACAATGTAAAGTACAATTTCGGAACACAGATGTATGATGATTTTATGATGCGTCCAAATTGCAGCAGCATGATTTATGACCTTGCGAACGGCGGTGGTAAGAGTCTTCTCATGCTCATGCTTTTGCAGAATGTAATTCCGAATTGTACACTTGATGAGAAGCAGCCGGTTGAAAAGCTTTTCAGGCAGGGGGGAGGAAATACAGTCATACATTCTCTTGTGGAATGGAAACTGGAGCCATGTTACAGAAAAGATAATTATACATATATGACAACAGGATTTTGTGCGAGAAAAGCGGGTGCACAGAGCAATTCGTCGGGTATAGAATATTTTAATTATGCTATTTTCTACAGGGAATTCGGCGACAATGATATAAAAAATCTTCCACTTACAAGTAACGGTGAGAGAATAACATACAACGGATTGAAAGAATATCTTAGGAATCTTGAAAAAGATGATTTTAATGTGTCGGTAAAAATATTTGACAGAAAAGGAGATTATCAGAATTTCCTGTCACATTACGGAATATATGAGAGCCAGTGGGAAATTATACGTGGAATCAATAAAACAGAAGGACATGTAAGAACTTATTTTGAGAGCAATTACAGAACAAGCCGTAAAGTTGTGGAAGATCTGCTTATTGAAGAGATTATAGAAAAATCATTTAATAATAAGTTAGGTGTGACTGATGATGAAGGTCAGATGGCAAGGACACTTCTTGATATTAAAGATAAGCTGCTTGAATTGTCAAAAAAGAATTCACAGATAGGCAATTATAACAGTCAGGTTGAAGAAATAGAAAAATTTGCACAGTATGCAGAATCATTCAAAGTGAATTTTATAAAAAAGCAGGAACTTGAGGAAAAGATATACAGGCTTTTGTGTGCCTGCAAAATTATAATTGCTGACAGGGAAGCATTATCAGAGCAGAATAGTTCCGATTTGGAAAAAATACAGGAAAAAATTAATAATGAACAGTATCTGATTCAGTCGGCACAGGTTGCAAGCGAGCAGAAGTCACTTGATGCAATACGTGAGCTTGTTGATGTTTACAGTGCAAAGATTGAAGCGGCAGACAGCCGTTTTGCCGAAAAAAAAGAGCTGCTTAGAAAATCTGAATCAGTCAATGATTATGCAGATTATCTTAAATATGAAAATGATTTTAACAAAATAAAACAGACGATAGACAACAGAATGCGTGAGCATGACGATATTACAGCAGAGCTGCATGATATAGCTGTAAAAATATTTGAATTGTCAAATGATGAGCGGGAAAAATTAAAAGAAAGTCTTAAACAATTGCAAAAAGAGTTGAAGACCGCAGAGGATAATTATAAAGAATCACAGAAAACATTTGATTTAATGATAAAAGAAGAGGCAGCTGCACAAAGTCTCGTTTCATTTTTAAAGAGCCGCATTGAAAATGACGAAAAGCAGATGGCGGTTCTCATGGAAAAATGTGGAATAATTATTGCGGAAAATGTTGAGGCAGAGCTTTTAACATCAGAAGAGAATATTAAAGATGCCAGACAGGAGATACAGCAAAAAGATAAGGCATATAATGATTTGAAACTCCGGCTTGGCGATACTCAGACAGACATTGCAAGAATTGATGTCGGACTTGAATTTATAAAAAAAGAAATCGAAGATGTCAAGAAAATACAGGCAGAGTATGAGCAGACAAAGGACAAACTTAATACGCTCTCAAAAATATATAATGATGAAAATACGGCAGGACTTGATATAAAGATAAAGGAGTATAGTGACAGCCTTGACAGCGAGTATTTTGAAGCGGAAAAAGAGGCACAAAAACTTGCTGCATTTATTGAAAATGCAAAGAAACACCAATATTTATTAGATGCAAAGAACAGAACAAAATTAAAAGAATATCTTTTTACAAGATATAAAGATGATGTCAAAGAAGGTGTTGACTGGCTTGCACAGCTTGATGAGAAACAGCGTAAAGATGTAAAGAGGCGTATTCCGTTTGTAGAATACAGTTTTATTGTAAAAAATAATTTTGATAAAATAAAAAATGATGCGGCACTTGCCAGCTTTAATCTTGATTCGTATATCGTTCCGCTTGTGAGTGAAGATAATGTCCTGAATGCAAAAGTCCAGATTGATAAAGATACAGTTGTATTTGCAATGAAAGATATGGATTTTCTTAAAGATGAGGCAAAAACCGAGTCAGAGATTGCAGCGGCACAGGAAGAGCTTGATAATATTAATCATAAAATAGAAAAGATTGAAGACCGCCGAAAAGTTGTATTTGGTGACTATTGTTATGCTATAAATAATAAGATGCAAAGGTTTGAAAAAGCATCAGATGATTTACGCAGGCTCACAGAGAATATGTCGCAGAGCAGGGAAAATCATGAAAAGCTGAAAGCAGAAGAACAGCTTCTTAAAAAGCAGTGTGATAGTGCGGCCGCACAGGCAGAATCGGCAAAAAAAGCATATACAGAGGAGTGCAGCCGTTATGAGATTTTAAAACTTGCAAAAAAACATAAGGAGCAGCTTGCCGAAGAATATGCAAAGCAGAGACAGGTACTTCTTGATGCAGATAATCTTTCACGAAAGCTTGGTGATTCACAGAGGGATGTTGACAATAAGAAAGAAATTCTTGAGAATGTAAGTAAAACTCTTGCAGTATATGAACAAAAAATTGAGACTGCAAAAAAAGACTGGGAGGAAAATTACAACCATTTTTATGATATGGATATAGATACATCAGACAAACCGGAAAAAGAATTTGCAGGTATGACATACATGCAGCTTGAGTCAAGATTTTTCGGACTGAAAGACATATTGGACAAAGAGATGGTTGACGTTGCAGATAAAGAAGCACTTATGGAACATTACCGTATTTCAATGGAAAAGTGCAAAAAAGCCATTGAATACCGTGGTGATGATTTTGAAACAGTAAAATCAGATTTTGAAACAGGTAAAACGATTGTTTCAGATGCACAGGAACTTCTTCGCATAAAACAGCAGATTGCTGATATAGAGAAGGAAACGAGAGCTGACAGAGATGAATTTGATGCACAGAATGCACTTATGAACCGTCTTGAGGGTAGTATTGCACATGCTGTGAGCCAGATAAAAGAAAGATTCGGTGAATATGAACCGCTTTTGTGTGAAAATCCTGAAAGCTACATCAGCCAGCATAAGAATTATATAAAAGAGCTTGATGAGAGAACACAACGCATTAAAGCAGAGATAGCAGGTCAGGCAAAAGCTTTAAAAAAATATTATATATGTGAAAAAGACCTTGAGAGAATTGTGACAGATGCCGGTATGGATATTCCGGATGAGGAAGCAGTTGCCAATGTTTTCAGGCAGAATGAAAATGCATATGATTTAAAGATTCTTGAGACTGAGACAGATTCATATGAGAAAATCTCAAAGGATTATTCACAGCTTGTAAAGCTTATTGAAAAAAGAGGAGAAGATTTTCAGAGCAGGAAAGAACAATTCTGCCGCCGTCTTGTGGAATTTGATGCAGATGAGCTTTCGGCAGAAATGAATGCTTCGATAAATATTCCGTCTGATTGCAAAGATGTTGAGGTGTTATGCGGCGGGCTTCGCAGGACGAATGAATACATAGTATTGGAAAAAGAGCGTGTTTCAAAGGGTATTGAAGATATGGAACAGATAAAAGACAACTTTGAAAACCGTTGTATACAGACGTGCTGCAATATAAAAACAGAACTTGACAGACTTCCTGGTCTTTCAACAATACGTCTTGATGATGAAATCATATCGATGATTGGGCTGTTTATTCCATATGTAAAGGAAGAACTGTATAAGAGCAGGATGTCATTATATATAGATGAGACAATTGCAATGTCTGAAAGCATTTCGTCACAGGAAGAAAGATTGAAATATATAAGAAACAGGCTCACATGGAAACGTCTTTTTTCTGTAATAGTAACTGATATGAATGCAATAAGGGTACAGCTTTATAAACGTGAGCGTATCAAGGACCAGAGCAGGTATCTGCGATATGAGGAGGCGGTTGGCTCTACGGGACAGTCACAGGGAATTTATATACAGTTTCTTATAGCTGTAATAAATTATATTGCAAGCGTTAACGCATCAGTTAGTGAAACGGCAGTTCTTGGAAAAACAATATTTATTGATAATCCGTTCGGTGCCGCAAAAGATATTTATATATGGGAACCGATTTTTAAGCTTTTAAAGACAAACCATGTACAGCTTATCGTTCCGGCAAGAGGTGCAACACCGGCAATTACAGGAAGATTTGACGTTAATTATATACTTGGACAAAAACTTGTTGACGGAAGACAGCAGACTGTTGTCGTTGATTATTACAGCAGGACAAACACGACCCAGCTGGAATATACGAGAATGGATTATGAGCAGACGAGCTTTGAGTTTTTCGTATAAAAAGTTTACAATAATCAATAGCTGTGATAAACTTATGACATATATGTAGTGTAGATATACTGCGTATATGTCATAATTACGATTAGAGAATAACCCGGATTGCAGGGTGTTAATACATAAAAATTGATTAGTAAAGGTGGCGTCTTGTTGTGGATAAATATGAAATGAATCTTAAAATTGAACAGATTAAGCAGCTTGCAGCAAAAAAATCTTATAAAGAAGCAGCTGCAATTGCAAAAGAGATGAGCTGGCACAAGGTAAAAGACTGGAATGCACTTGCAACAGTAATTAACGTGCAGGAAGCAGTCGGAGATTACGAGGAAGCGAGAGATATGGCTATTCTTGCATATAACCGTAATCTTGGAGGCAGAAAGCTTGTATACAAACTTACTGAGATTATGATAAAGCTGAAGCAGTTTGATGATGCTGATGGGTTATATGAAGAATATGAGCGTATGTCACAGCATGATGTCAGCAGATACATTCTTTATTATATTTTAAGAAAAGCAGAAGGTGCGTCAGATAACGAGCTTGTTGAAATTCTTGAAGACTATAAGAATCATGAGATTGATGAAAAATACATGTATGAGCTTGCTTGTCTGTATGCAAAGACAGGAAGAAAAGACGAGTGCATTAAAGCGTGTGATGAACTTGCACTTTTATTTCAGGATGGCATATATGTTGAAAAGTCAATGGAATTAAAGCAGGGACTTGGGGCACCGCTTACAACAATGCAGATTAAGATTCTTGATGATGCAAAACTTAAAAAACATGATGATGAAAAGACAAAAGAAATCATGTTTGAACAGCAGAAAGAACTTGCAAGAATACGTCAGGATGATATTGAAGAGGCATTAAAAGAGGATGATGATAAAGAAGCCGGGAAACCGGAGACTGAAGCAGAATCTTCAGATGATAAAAAAGCAGAACAGGCAAAGCCACAGATGCAAAGCATTGATGCAGGAAGCCTTATGGCTGCAACATTAGAGCCATGGGATGAGCCGGTAAAAGAAGAAGGTGACGAACAGACAGAAGAAATAGAGATAAATATAGAAGAAACTGATGAACCAAAGGGTGAATCAGCAGAAAATAATGATACAGCAGAAAATCTTTCAGGCGAAGATATGAAAGAAGAACATGATGCTGATAACAAAGAACAGCCGGATAATACAGATGTATTTAAAATGGCAAGAAAAGCAGCGGCGGCAGTATCCGATAACAAGCCCGGACAGATGCCGGAATCATTGAAAGAACTCATAGCTAATGCCAAGAAAAAGATTGAAAACAGCTATGACAGAATGAGCCGTGAGGATGAAGAAGAACGTCTTCGTGAAGAAAGAATAGAGGCACAAAGACATATTAAAGAGCGTGAAGATGCTATGGAGATTGAGCCTGTAAGCGTACCGAATGTCAATAATATTTATGACACACAGAACATTCAGGCAGAGCTTGCAAAGAATTTAAGTGAAATTCTTGACGAAGATACACAGGCATTAAGACCGGATCCGGTGACGAATACAGACAATATTACGGATGAGGTGCAGCCGGAAGAAGATGAGCAGATTGAAGGACAGTTAAGCCTGGCAGACTGGATGGAAACAGTACGCGAACAGAAATACGGCAACAGGGATACTAAAGAATATTCTAAAGAAGAACTCGAACGCATGCTTGATGAAAAGGATGAAAAGAGTGCTGCATATGAGCGTCTTATGGAAGAACAGAAAGAAATTGCAAAGGCAAACGGCTCTGAATTTAATGAGGAAGAAGCAAGATTAAAAGCAAGAGAAAAGATGATGCTCCATGCAGCAAAGACAGACCTTGCTATAAGAACCGGTAAAGCTACAGTGAAGCTTGAAGAAGCGGCAGATGCCATGAGAAGTATGGCAGAACAGGCAGGAGATGTGCAGGAAGAAGCTGCCAATGAGCAGACAGCAACTAAAGAAACGGATATAGCAGAACAGATAACTGAAAATATCCAGAAGGATACAGTCGTATCACTTGATACAGCAGAGATTGAAAGAATATCAGATGAAATGTTAAAGAGTGCTGTCAGTGAGGAACTTGATATGGAGCAGACAGACGAAACAGAAGAGATCCCAATCGGCGAGCTTATGCCTGAAGAAAATACACGTAAAATTAAGCCTTCAGCAGTAAAAGAACCGGAACCCCAGGTTGATGATATTGAGCAGGAAATAGATGAAGAAAAGAAACTTAGCGGAGATCTTGCAAAGATATTCAGAAAATACAGAGAAATGCCTGGTCTTGAGAGCCAGCTTGCATCTTATTTTGAGACACTGGATAAGGAAATGCAGACTAATACTTCATCATGCGGAAATATTCTTATTTCAGGCAATTCAAGTTCTGACAAGACAGACCTTGCAAGAACAATTGTAAGAGCAATCAATCATCTTTATCCGGACCGCCAGAAAAAGATAGCAAAGACAACCGGTGACAGTATTAATCACAGAGGAATCAGCAGAGCCATGTCAAAGCTTAAAGGAACTGCTCTTATTGTAGAGGGTGCCGGTTCAATCCAGCCAAAGCGTATTGAAGAGATTACACAGTGCCTTAATCAGGATACAGGCAGAATGATAGTAATATTTGAGGATTCTGATGCTGAGATGAATGTTTTGTTAAACTTCAATCCGGATTTGACAAAGCAGTTTAACCACAGAATTATATTAAAGCAGTATACTGTTAATGAACTTGTAGAAATGGCAAGAAAATTTGCACGTAAACGTCAATATGAAGTTGATGATGATGCACTTCTTGAATTGTACTTAAAGATTGATAAGCTTCACAGTGTGACAGACAATATCCGTCTTGATGATATCAAGGAGATTATCAACAAAGCGATAGCACATTCAGAAAAACGTGCTTCAAGAAAGTTCTTTGGCGGAATTAAGAAAAAACGTGGTGAAAAGGGAGATATTTTCTTCCTTACAGATGCCGATTTTAAAGATTGAAAATAAAAATTATTTAATTTAAGGAGAGAGAATATGAATAATATTGATGA
Source organism: Lachnospira hominis (ex Hitch et al. 2025) (assembly GCF_040096395.1). NCBI lineage: Bacteria > Bacillati > Bacillota > Clostridia > Lachnospirales > Lachnospiraceae > Lachnospira > Lachnospira hominis (ex Hitch et al. 2025). Next base: position 40,631 of record NZ_JBBMES010000012.1, read on the forward strand.
AATGTCAGTAAACGCGATAAGAGTTTTATCTGCGGATGCGATTCAGAAAGCTAAATCAGGTCATCCGGGACTTCCTCTTGGAGCAGCACCTGCTGCATATGAATTATGGAGCAGACACATGAACCACAATCCAGCTAATCCAAAATGGGAAAACAGAGACAGATTTATCCTGTCAGGCGGACACGGTTCAATGCTGTTATATTCACTTTTACATTTATTTGGATATGGTAATCTTTCAATAGATGATATCAAGAATTTCAGACAGCTTGATTCGCTTACGCCAGGACATCCTGAATATGGTCATACTGTAGGAATTGAAGCTACAACAGGTCCTCTTGGACAGGGTATGGCAATGGCAGTAGGTATGGCAATGGCAGAGGCACATCTTTCTGCTGTATTCAATAAAGAGGGATATCCGGTTGTTGACCACTACACATATGTACTGGGTGGCGACGGCTGTATGATGGAAGGTATTTCATCAGAATGTTTCTCTCTTGCAGGAACTCTTGGACTTAACAAGCTTATTGTTTTATATGATTCAAATAATATTTCAATTGAGGGAAGCACAGATATTGCATTTACAGAAGATGTAATGAAGCGTTTTGAAGCTTTTGGTTTCCAGACAATAGAAGTTAAAGATGGCAATGACCTCGCGGCAATCGGAGCAGCTATTGAAGAGGCGAAGGCTGATAAAGAGAGACCTTCACTTATTAAGATTGATACTCTTATCGGATTTGGATGTCCGGCGAAGCAGGGTAAGGCAAGTGCACACGGCGAGCCTCTCGGAGAAGAAAATGTTGCCGCATTAAAGGAAAATATCGGATGGCCATGTAAGGGCGATTTTGAAGTTCCACAGGAAGTTTATGATAACTATAAGAAGATAGCACAGGAGCGTGGTGCGGCAGAAGATAAGTGGAATAAACTTTTTGATGAATATTGTGAGAAGTTCCCTGAAATGAAAGAAAAGTGGGATAAATATTACAACGGATATGATCTTACAGATTTATTCGAATCAGAAGAATACTGGGCTAAGCCTGAAAAAGCAGAAGCTACAAGAAGCACATCAGGAGCACTTCTTAACCTTATTAAGCAGCATATGCCTAACCTCGTAGGCGGTTCTGCTGACCTTGCACCATCTAATAAGACAAACATGAAGGATGCAGGCGATTTTTCTAAGGAAAATTACGCAGGAAGCAATTTCCACTTTGGCGTAAGAGAGCAGGCCATGACAGCTATCACTAACGGTATAGCACTTCACGGAGGATTAAGACCATTTGCAGCAACATTCTTCGTATTCAGTGATTATACAAAACCTATGGCAAGACTTTCATCACTTATGAAACTGCCTGTAACATATATTTTCACGCATGACAGTATCGGTGTTGGCGAAGATGGTCCTACGCATGAACCAATAGAGCAGCTTGCTGCATTCCGTTCACTTCCAAACTTTACCGTTTTCCGTCCATGTGACAGAACAGAGACAGCGGCAGCATGGATGTATGCCATAAAATCAGAGAGCACACCTACAGGACTTGTGCTCACAAGACAGAATCTTCCACAGATTGAAGGATCTTCAAAGGAAGCTTTAAAGGGTGGTTATATCATTGATAACAGCACAAAAGCTGAACCTGATGCAATTATAATAGCAAGCGGTTCAGAAGTTTCACTTGCAATAGAAGCTAAGAAACTTCTTGCCGGTGATGGTATTGATGTAAGAGTTGTCAGCATGCCAAGTATGGAATTATTTGAGGAACAGTCTGACGAATACAAGAATTCAGTTCTTCCATTAAGCTGTCGTAAGAGAGTTGCTGTTGAAGCACTTTCTGATTTTGGCTGGTACAGATATGTAGGCCTTGATGGTAAAGTCGTTTCAATGAAAGGCTTTGGAGCTTCAGGTCCTGCAAACGAACTTTTCAAGAAGTTTGGCTTTACTGCAGAAAATGTTGCAGCAGCAGTAAAAGATGTAATGTAATCTGATTGAATTTGTTAAAAAATGTTAATAAATTATTTACAATTGTTAATAAAATTTAGACAAAAATACCTTGAAATTGAATAAATAGAGATATATAATAAGAGCATAGATTGTCAGAGATTTAACAATCCATGCTCTTATTATAATTTTGGAGGTATTTTATTATGGCTAGATTTACTTTACCAAGAGACATTTATCATGGAAAAGGTTCTTTGGAGGCATTGAAGACACTCCAGGGTAAAAAGGCAATTATCTGTGTCGGCGGCGGCTCAATGAAGCGTAACGGATTTCTTCAGAGAGCAGAAGATTATCTTAAAGAAGCTGGAATGGAAGTAAAGCTTTTTGAAGGCATTGAATCAGACCCATCTGTAGAGACTGTTATGAAAGGTGCTCAGGTTATGACTGAGTTTGAACCTGACTGGATTGTAGCTATCGGTGGTGGTTCTCCTATTGATGCAGCTAAGGCAATGTGGATAAAGTACGAATATCCGGATACAACATTTGAAGATATGTGCAAGGTATTTGGTCTTCCACAGCTCAGAAAAAAAGCTCATTTTTGTGCAGTATCATCTACATCAGGTACAGCAACAGAAGTAACAGCATTCTCAATTATTACAGATTATCATAAGGGTATTAAGTATCCAATTGCAGACTTTGAGATTACTCCTGATGTTGCAATTGTTGACCCTGAACTTGCAGAGACAATGCCTGTCAAACTCGTGGCTCATACAGGTATGGATGCAATGACTCATGGTATTGAGGCATATGTTTCAACAGCTAATTGTGATTTTACAGATCCTCTTGCACTTCATGCAATTATGATGATAAGAGATAATCTTGTAAAATCATATAACGGAGATATGGAAGCAAGAGATGCAATGCATAATGCACAATGTCTTGCAGGTATGGCATTCTCTAATGCACTTCTTGGTATTGTTCATTCAATGGCTCACAAGACAGGTGCAGCATTTGAAGGCGGTCATATAATTCATGGTGCAGCTAATGCTATGTATCTTCCAAAGGTAATCAAGTACAATTCAAAGGATGCAACGGCAGCTGCAAGATATGCATACATAGCTGATTTCCTTGGACTTGGTGGTAATACAACAGAAGAAAAGATTGATAATCTTATTGAAATGTTAAGAAAGATGAATGATGAACTTAATATTCCTCATTGCATCAAACATTATGGTGAGGGTGGTCTTCCGGCAGAAAATGGTATTGTTCCAGAAGACGAATTCCTTGAAAAACTTCACGATATTGCAGCTAATGCTATTCTTGATGCCTGTACAGGTTCTAATCCTCGTCAGCCTAGTCAGGAAGAGATGGAGAAACTTCTCAAGTGCTGCTACTATGATACAGAAGTTGATTTTTAAATTATCCATTAATATAATTAAAACTGCCGGTTGTGTAAAAACAACCGGCAGTTTTTTATATAATCGGAAGAGATGCGGTGCGTATTTCAGCTATGAATATTGCATCATATTTATTTTGACATAATATGAAATATATTTTATAATAATAAAAACATTGCGTGAAAAACAGTAAATTAAAATGAGATGTATCTGATAAAATACAATTTATTTGCGGCGGTTTAAGAGTGTAGTGCGTATAAATATATATAAGGGAGGAGAACTATGGACACCACAGGAGAATTAACGCAGAAAAAGTTTTCTGCCAGACAGCTGGTATCCAAAGTCTTTGAGACAGACCAATATCTTATAAGACAGATTTTGGATGAGGATGATAAAAGGGCGGCAGAAATATTAATTGACAGGTATTATAAGACTGTCTACAGGGAGATTTACATAAAGACATCTGATGAAGAATTGTCACTTGATCTTACACAGGAGACATTTATATCAATACTCAGGGCATTATCACAATTTGATGCATCAAAAGCATCATTTAAAACATGGATAATAAGGATAGCACAAAATAAAGTTATAGATTACCGGCGAAGCAGGTACAATCATGAATCAATTATGACAGAAGTGCTTGAAGATTATGATGAGGCATCATCTGACTGCATTGAAGATAATGCAATTAACAGTATGACAAAGGAAAAGGTAATGCAGATTCTGAAAAAACAAGATGAAGTCTCGGAACGCATATTTATGATGAGGGCGTATGAAGAACATTCATTTACGCAGATTGCCCAGATGATGGGGATGAATCAGGGGGCAGTAAAAGCAAGGTATTACAAGACGGTAAAACTAATCAGAAAGGAGTTGGAAGGTTATGAATAAAGTGAAATATCCTGATAAAAAGGTAATTCAGCAGCAGATATGCACAATTATTGACCGTTCAGGAATGTTTGACGAACAGCAGGACAGTCAGATGTTCACAGAGATAAAACCTGTAAGCAGGAAACATTCATATACCAGAACAGCTTTCAAAGTAGTAAAAGTTACAGCAGCGGCGGCAGCGGCGGTTATTGTTGTGACAGCAGTACATGGGGCAGCAACAGGAATAGCATCAAAGAAGCAGAAAGCATTAGCACCGGGAGGAACACGGGAAAGTGAATATACGGATAATGCAGCTGCAGATTCCAATGCAGATATGCAGTCAGATAAAAACGAAGGAGCATTAAAAGCAGACCGCCAGTATACAAGCGATGAGATTGCTATAAATAAGCAGGATTACCTGAAGTATCAGAAACAGATAAGCTGTATACTTGGTTCTGATAACAGTACAATAGCTGCACAGCTTTCCGTTGTATATCCTAAGATTTATCATAATAAAGTTTCCCTTAATTCGGCAGACAGTTTATATCAGACGATTGCAGATACATGTCATCTTAAAGCAATGGAAAAATATAGTGATATTGATATGAGCGAAAATTATATTGAGAATCCGGTAAATATAAGTTATACATCGACATATTCGGTTTGTGAAGCAGCTCAGGATACAGTATTATCATTTTCTGATAAGTATGTAGAATCAGCAGAATCATTTATTGCTAAAGGCTTTACAAGGAAGAGAATTACACAGGTGTATGGTTATAATTTTGATGTTGAAAATGACAAAATTCTTACATACGAAGATATTTTTGAAAATTATGACGAGGCGATGAATTATATATCAGAGCGTGTAATGAATGCCGGTGCATCTCAGATAGAATATTTAGATGACCAGACTAATACATATACATATTATAATATGAAAAAGATTATAAGTGATAATAACTGGTATATAAAAGATTATGAAATGGTTATAACTGTCAATGGCAGGCAGACACAGAAAGCCAGTGGAAGCTCAGAATATGAAGTAGAATCACCGGTTCAGGTTTCTATTGATCTGGATGAATTTAGAGAAAAAGGTATTAAGTTTAATAATGCATATTTTAATATACATTAACAGGGGAGATATATATGACAGATAATACATATTACTTAAATATGGCAAAAAACGTATTGATGGAGATAAAAAAGAGTGTTGTGGGCAAGGATGAGGTTATCTGTAAGATAATGATGGCAATTCTTGCAAGAGGACATGTTCTCATAGAGGATATTCCGGGAGTTGGAAAAACAACTATGGCACTTGCATTTGCAGAAACACTGGGGCTTAAATGTAACAGAGTACAGTTTACGCCTGATGTAATGCCATCAGATATAGTGGGCTTTAATATGTATAACCGTGCAACTAATAAGTTTGAGTACAAGGCAGGGGCAGCAGACTGTAATATCCTGCTTGCAGATGAGATTAACAGAACATCTCCCAAGACCCAGTCCGCTCTTCTTCAGGTTATGGAAGAAGGAAAGGTAAGTGTTGATGGGGTTACATATGCACTTCCTGAGCCGTTTATGGTTATTGCCACACAGAATCCGTTTGGTTCGGTGGGAACACAGAAACTGCCGGAATCGCAGATGGACAGATTTATGATAAGAGTTACCATGGGATATCCGTCAGTTGAAGATGAAGTCAGCATAATGAAGAGTAAAACCGGTGGTTTATCAAACAGGGTTTTATCGAAAAATGTTATAAATGCACAGGATTTTATGGCTATGAGAGATATAGTAGATGAGGTATATGTCGATGACAGCATATATGAATATGTTGCAAAAATTGTAGCTAAAACGCGTGATTCAGAGGATATTTTGCAGGGAATAAGCCCGAGAGGAAGTATTTCAATCATTAATATGGCAAAGGCAGAAGCTTTTTTACGTGGGCATGATTATGTACTTCCATCAGATATACAGTTTGTGCTGAATGATACGATGGCACACAGAATTATTTTAAATAGAAGTCTGAAACGTGGTCATATAACAGAGGAAAGTGTAATAGACAGCATTTGCAGAAGTGTAGATGTTCCTAAGATTGGTACGAGAGGAATATTGTGAAAAAAAGAGTAATATTATATATTCTTAGTGTAATTGGAATAGTAATTCTTAACTGCCTTTATGTTAATTTTGAATTTATGGTTATGTTGGTAATGGTGATTGTCATACCGTTATTTTCATATATAATTTTTAGTATTTCAAAACATGGAATGAAGATATTTGTAAAGATTAATAATAGTGTAGTGTCTGTCGGTGACAATATCGATGTCAGAATTATTGAAGGTGGCAATTCGTTAGTTGGACCGCCCGAAGGCGTGCTCAAAGCACAGATAAGATATTCCAATGACGGGGATACAAAGCAGGCAGAAGTTGAAATTGGCAGTGGCAGCATGAGGGAATGCAGTCTTGATTTTAAACCAAAGCATATAGGAATAGTAAACATATATTTTACGGAATTGAAAGTTACTGATTATATCCGTTTTTTTTCAACTACATATGATTATAACTGTATCAGAAAGGCAATTGTTTTTCCGCAGAAAAAGGATGGAAGTTTCCGGGCTGTTGATTATCAGAATGAAGAGGATGAGTTTGTATTATCATTTGAGGAAACAGATAATACAGAAGTGCTTGATTTAAGAGAGTTTGCTGACGGAGACAGTGTCAACAAAATTCACTGGAAGCTGAGTATGAATTCTGATGATTTTATAGTGCGTCAATATGGTGAAGAGGTAGAAAAGAGAAATACAATTATTGTTGACCTTACGAAAGTAAAGACAGATAAATTCAGGGATAAGCTGGATTTGATTTACGAGGCAGCATATCTGCTTGGACTTGCATATCTTGAGGATGGAATATCGGCACGTTTTGTTGTATGGGATGGATTAGAGTATGATATAACATCATTTGATTTTGATGATGAAGCAGGACTCGAAAAAGCACTGCTTGAAGTTATGTGCATAAAGTGTGAGACGGATTCTTTGATGCATCTTAATTATGTTATTACGCAAAACAGTATTAATCTGGGACAGTATCCGGTTCTTATTACTATGCAGGATTACGAAAGCGATATTTATGATATCATAAATGTGGAAAAGGATAATCTTGACAGGATTTTTAATATTAAAGATGGGGCAGATTAACATGAATGATTTACAGGCAGATACAAGTGACATTATAAAGGAAATATTAATGTGTGTGGTAATTGCCATGACAGGTATGTTCGGAATAACAGGTGCCATGTTTACCGGGAATGCTTTATATGCAGATTCGGCAGGAGTGTATATATATGAGGCAGTTATTACATGTGTTGTCGTTATATGTATAAGTCTGCCCAAAATAAGAAAAAAATTCAGTATTGTGTATGGACTGGCAGTATTGTTGCTTTTTGTGGCTGCACATAGCATGATAATCAGTGGATTTGTTCATATTGCAAACCAGATGGAGACATTTTTCAGAAGTGGGAAGTCATATGCGGATATTCAGGGAGTGGTTTCATCATCTGACAGTAAAGCATATATTGCGGCACAGGGACAGGAATCACTGGCAATATTTCTTTGTGTGCTTATTATGGCATACATTATAAGTTTTACTGTAGTATATGTAAGAAGCATGCTTGTTGCAATTGTAGAAATTCTTCCGGCAATGAGTTTGTTTATAGCATATTCTGTAATTCCGTCTGCGTTTGTATGTGTGATATGTATTACATATGTATTTTGTGTTGCAGCATTAGAGAGAAAGAAACGTGACATAAAAAAGCCGGCAGTGATATTCATGATATGTGCGTTGGTTGGAACAGCTCTTATTGTGACTGATGTTGTGAATAAACATTATAAAAGACCACAGATTTTCATTGACTGGGGCAAAGATATGGACGAGTCTGTCAATGGGATTTTTGACGGAATTGTGGCTGGAAATGCTGACGGTGGCAAAAATGAAAACAATGATGATAGTGGCGTAAAAGTAACGGGGCTTACAAATGATGGTGTTATAGGTGAGGCGGATTCTGTCCAGATAAAATCAGACACGGTTGCGAGGATAACAACACTTAATACAGGAAAAGATTTATATATTCCAACATATACAAGCTATAATTATTATTATGGCGGAAATAAATGGACACGGGCTTTAAGTGTAATTGAAGGTGCGGATCAGAAAAGATTTGATATGATAGAAGAAGCACTTGCCAGTGATGTTTTAAAAGATTATATAGATGGTGGAACAGGGGATTTTGAGCGAAGCACAAAAATATACCAGATGACAAGAATAAGTGGAGATAAGAATATACCACAAAATTTAACATATATTGATATTGATACATCTTATATATCAAAACTTGTCGATATTATGCAGGAAAAGACAGATTTACCATATGGATTCAGCACACATATTATGACTGATATGGAACTTCTGAATGATACTGCACACAAGAGCGGTGGAGCTTCCAGCATTCAGGGATTTTCATTATCAGATTTAAATACGTTCTATACTTATAGGCCTAAAAATGCAAGTACACAGGAACGGCTGAATTCTATCCAGAAGCTGAAAGATTATTTTAGTAAAAATTACAGATACACACTTTCTCCGGGAAGTGTTCCGGATGGAAGAGATGCGGTTGAATATTTTCTTATGGATAGCAGGGAAGGGTACTGTACATATTTTGCATCAAGTGCTGTTATATTATTAAGGTCTGTTAATATTCCGGCAAGATATGTAGAGGGTTACAGAATTCCGGCAGACAGGATAGCGGCGGCAGATACAGTTAATACGGTAAATACATTACAGCAAAATAAATCTGTTATCACTGAATCGGTTGTAGATGTAAAAAGTTCAGATGCCCATGCGTGGGTCGAAGCATATCTTGATGGATATGGCTGGATAACGGTTGATGTTACACCATCTTCACAAAATGAAGAAAATGTTTCGCAGGAACAGCCACAGGAACAGGAAACATCATCTAATGAACAGGAGAACACATCTTTAACTGATGAACAGGATACAGCAGAAAATAATCAGGATACAGCATCCGCAGGAGACATTTCCACAGAGGAGAGTGGAAATAATACAATAGCAGGTGGAAAAGTCACCGCAGTTTTCGGATTTTTGTGGAAAATAATATTGATTGCAGCAGCCATTTTATTTGTTATAATATTTATAGTACGCTGTGCAAAAAAGAAAAAGCGTGTAGATAACATGCTGGAGTCATCAGACGTAACTGCATTGTTTAATTCATTGGAAAATCTTCTTGCCCGCTGTGGATATAATAGATTTAACATGGATTATGAAGAATATGCGGAAGTCCTTGAGGAAAGTGATGACATATTCAGGATTAATAATATAAAAATGATTATAGATTACGTGCTCATGGTCAATTATAGAAAAAATGATGGCATAGACAATGATAATAACGAATATGTATGCAGTCAGATAAGAAAGCTTCGTGAAAGTCTGTTTGCAAAGATGAATCCGCTAAGGAGATTCGTTTTAAAATACATAATATGCATGTAACTAAATTGTACGGCGTTTAAACAGGAAATGAGGCTGATTTTATGTTTAATCTTGAAGAGGAACTTAAAAAACTTCCTGATAAGCCGGGAGTTTATATAATGCATGATAAAATTGGAACGATTATATATGTGGGAAAAGCGGTTAATCTTAAAAACCGCGTAAGGCAGTATTTTCGTGCAAGTACAAAACATACGGCAAAAATAAAAAGAATGGTGTCGAATGTTGATTATTTTGAATATATAATAACAGATTCAGAACTTGAGGCATTGGTGCTGGAGTGCAATCTGATAAAGGAGCACAGCCCAAAGTATAACACTATGTTAAAGGATGATAAGACGTATCCTTTTATAAAAGTGTCCGTACATGAAGCGTATCCCAGAGTTATATTTTCAAGAAAAATGAAACACGGAACAGGAAGGTATTTTGGACCATACACGTCCGCAGGAGCAGTAAAAGATACAATAGAGCTGCTATGTAAGCTTTATAAAATAAGAACATGCAACAGGGTTCTTCCACGCGATATTGGAAAAGAGCGTCCGTGTCTTAATTACCATATAGGGCAGTGTTCGGCACCATGTCAGGGATATATTTCGCAGGAAGATTATAAGAAATCAATAGATGAAGTTATTGATTTTCTTGGTGGCAACTATAAAAAAATTATAGACGGGCTCACATCGCAGATGATGGAAGCGTCTGAAAAGATGGAATATGAAGAAGCGGCAAAGTACAGGGATTTGATTGCAAGCGTAAAACAGGTTGCACAGAAACAGAAAATTACAGCTGATGACAGTGCTGACAGGGATGTTATAGCATGTGCTTCAGATGGGACGGATGCAGTTGTACAGGTGTTTTTCATAAGGGAAGGAAAACTGCTTGGCCGCGATCATTTCCATATGTCGGTTGCAGAAGGAGACGGAAAGAGTGAGATAATTTCACAGTTTATGAAGCAGTATTATGGAGGAACGCCTTATATTCCTAATGTTATAATGATACAGGAAGAGATAGACGATTCTGACATAATCGCAGATTGGCTTTCTAAGATTAAAAAGAGAAAAGTTTCTGTTGTGACACCGAAAAAAGGTGACAAAGAAAAACTTGTTGAACTTGCATACAAGAATGCACGCATGGTACTGATTCAGGACGGTGAGAAAATCAAGCGGGAACAGCAAAGAACGACAGGTGCTATGGAAGAAATTGCCGGATGGCTTAATATTCCAAATATCAGGAGAGCCGAAGCATATGATATTTCCAATACAAATGGTATTGAATCAGTAGGTTCAATGGTTGTATTTGAGGATGGAAAGCCAAAGAAAAATGACTATAGAAAATTTAAGATAAAGACTGTAAAAGGACCTGACGATTACAAGAGCATGAGAGAAGTGCTTACAAGGCGGTTTAAACGTGCGATAGAAGGTTCGTCTGGATTTGATATATATCCAGACCTTATTATGATGGATGGCGGCCGTGGTCAGGTAAATATTGCACTTGAGGTACTTGACCAGCTTGGACTTAAAATTCCTGTATGTGGAATGGTTAAAGACGACCACCATAATACGAGAGGACTTTATTACAATAATGTTGAGATACCGATTGATACGCACAGTGAAGGATTTAAACTTATTACGAGAGTTCAGGACGAAGCACACAGATTTGCGATAGAATATCACAGGAGTCTCAGGAGCAAGGCACAGGTATCATCAGTGCTTGATGCAATAGAGGGTGTTGGACCTGTACGGCGTAAAGCACTCATGAAGCATTTCCAGGATATAGAAAAAATCCGTAATGCCAGTGTTGAAGAACTTTGCAGAGCGGATGGAATAACAGAAACAGTCGCAGTAAATATCTACAAATATTTTCATTAGCATATAAATGTGATATAATTATAAAAGAACTTCGGAAAACATGGAGGATTTTATGAACGGAACAGAAAGAGTTAAGCTTTCAAAAGTTATAGAAAAAATGCAGCTTACAAATCTTACACCGGATGTTGATACATCAGGGATATGGCTTCATATTCCGGAAGTAAACAGACCTGCATTACAGCTTACTGGATTTTATAACCAGTTCGATAATGATAGAATACAGATTATTGGAAATGTAGAATATTCTTATCTTTCAAGTCTTTCGGAGACAGACAGATACGAAAGATATATGCAGCTTCTGTCAAGCAATATTCCATGCCTTGTTTTTTGCAGGGATTTAGAGCCGGAAGCAAAAGTTATCGAACTTGCAACAAAATATAAAATACCGATATTGAAGTCAAAAGCTGCCACATCGGCATTTATGGCAGAAGTTATCAGATGGCTTAATGTACAGCTTGCACCATGCATAGTAATACATGGTGTACTTGTTGACGTTTATGGTACAGGTGTACTTATAACAGGTGAGAGTGGTATCGGTAAAAGCGAGGCAGCACTTGAGCTTATAAAGCGTGGACATCGTCTTGTAACTGATGACGCTGTTGAGATAAGAAAGGTAAGTGATGAGACCCTTATAGGAACGGCACCCGGCGTTACTAAGTATTTTATTGAGTTAAGAGGTATCGGAATAATCGATGTCAAGACACTTTTTGGTGTTGAGAGCATCAAAGAGACACAGCAGATAGATATGGTAATGAAGCTTGAAGACTGGAATAAAGACAGGGAATATGACAGACTTGGTCTTGAAGAGGAATATACAGAATATCTTGGAAATAAGGTAGTCTGCCATTCACTTCCAATCCGTCCTGGACGTAATCTTGCAGTTATTGTTGAAGCAGCAGCCGTAAATCACAGACAGAAGAAGATGGGTTACAATGCAGCTAAGGAATTGTACAGAAGAGTTCAGGAGAATCTCATGAGGGGAGACGACGATGATGAATAAAGTGGTATTTGGCATAGATGTTGGAGGAACAACAATTAAATGTGGTTTTTTTTCAGATGACGGAGAACTTATTGAAAAAGAAGAGCTGCCGACAAGAAAAGAAAATTCCGGTGAAAACATTTTACCGGATATTGCAGAATATATAAAAATGACACTTGCAGTGCATAAAAAGAAATTCACGGATATAGCCGGAATAGGGATAGGCGTTCCCGGAGCAGTGAGAGACGACGGAACAGTTAATAAATGTGTCAATCTCGGATGGGATGTAGTAAATGTGCCAAAGAAACTGTCAGAGCTTCTGATATTTCCAAAAGAAAAGATAAAAGCCGGTAATGATGCCAATGTTGCAGCACTTGGAGAATATTGGAAGGGCAGTGGTAAAGAATATTCAAGCATAATGATGGTCACAATAGGAACGGGCGTTGGAGGTGGTCTTATAATAGACGGAAAACCGATTAACGGATTTAATGGTGCTGCGGCAGAAATAGGACATATGCCATTAGTTGACGGACTTGATTTTGCATGCAACTGCGGAAAGACGGGGTGTCTTGAACAGGTTGCCTCAGCAACCGGAATTGCAAGGCTTGCAGGTACAAAAAATGCAAAAGAAGTATTTGACCGTGCAAAAGCCGGTGATAAAGATATGGAAGAAGTAATAGAAAAAGTATGCAGCTACATTGGTAAAGGACTGGCATGTGCTGCGGCAATTGCTGACCCTGAATGTTTTGTAATAGGCGGTGGAGTATCTGCAGCCGGTGATTATTTTATTGATAAAATAAAAAAATATTATAAAAAGCAGGCATTTCATCCGAGCATTGATACAGCTATAGTAAAAGCAAGTCTTCTTAATGATGCAGGAATATATGGAGCTGCAAAGCTTGCATTATAATAGTTGGAGAATGGAGTCAAAGTGAATAGTGATAATGACATTTTATATTCAAATTTAATAAAAATTCTCGGGGAGGACAATGTAAAAAAGTCTGAGCCGATGAAAAACCATACAACATTCAGAATTGGCGGAGATGCGGATTTGTTTGCTACGCCTGTAAATGCAGAGCAGATTCATGACACTGTAATATATCTGAAAAAAGCAGGAGTTCCATATTATGTGGTTGGAAATGGAAGCAATCTGCTTGTAAGCGATGCTGGTTACAGAGGTGTCATAATACAGCTTTACAGCAGATTTGCCGGATATGAGATTTTACATGACAATTGTGAAAGTGCAGTTGATAAAGCTGATGTTATATACATCCGTGTCCAGTCAGGAATGAGCATTATAAAGCTTGCATCGATTGTGGCAGGATACAGCCTTTCGGGAATGGAATTTGCAAGCGGAATTCCGGGAAGTATTGGTGGCGGTATAATGATGAATGCCGGTGCATATGGTGGAGAAATGAAAGATATTGTTGTTTGTGCATCAATTATGGATGAAGATGGCAATATAAGAAAGCTTGATAATAAGGAACTTGAATTTGGTTACAGAACAAGTGTCCTGCGTCCGGGAAAGGACATAGTCATAGATGTGGTTATAGCACTCCATCCGGGAAACCAGACAGAAATCCGTGGCCGTATGGCAGAGATTGCCGCAAGCAGAAAAGAAAAACAGCCGCTTGAATATCCAAGTGCCGGAAGCACATTCAAAAGACCGGAAGGATATTTTGCAGGAAAGCTGATATCTGACGCAGGACTTAAAGGATTTACATGCGGCGGAGCATGTGTGTCAGAAAAACATGCCGGTTTTGTTGTAAACAAGGGCAATGCCACAGCTGCAGATGTTATAAAGCTTACAGATGAAGTATCAGAAAAAATATATGAACTCAATGGTGTAAAACTTGAATTAGAAGTGAAAAAGCTTGGTTTTGAGGAATAAGAAATGAAGATAGTAATAGTTACAGGAATGTCCGGTGCAGGTAAATCAACAGCACTTAATGTATTTGAAGACGAAGGATATTATTGCGTGGATAATATGCCTATTGAACTTATACCTAAGTTTATTGAACTTGCAAGAGGACAGAAAAAAGAATATTGCAATGTTGCACTTGGCGTTGATATAAGAAGCGGAGATGCTTTAAACGAGCTTGATGATATGTTAAAGGAGCTTTCGCAGAGACATTACAATTATAAAATATTATATCTTGATTCAAGTGACGAAGTTCTGGTTAAACGATACAAAGAGACAAGGCGTACACATCCGTTAGCCAAAGATGACAGGGTTGACCATGCTATTGAAGAAGAAAGAAAACAGATGAGTTTCTTAAAAGAGCATGCAGACTATATTCTAGATACAAGCCATATGCTTACAAGAGAATTAAAACAGGAACTTGAAAAAATATTTGTAGAGAACGGACATTATAATAATCTGTTTGTCACAGTTCTTTCATTTGGATTTAAATATGGAATTCCGGCAGATGCTGACCTTGTATTTGATGTGAGATTTCTGCCAAATCCTTATTATATAGAAGAATTAAAAAAACTTACAGGTAATGATAAACCTATTCAGGATTACGTTATGGGCTTTGATGCAGCACATATTTTTCTTGATAAAATTATGGATTTATTTGATTTTCTTCTGCCGGAATATGTGCAGGAAGGAAAAAACAGCCTTGTTATAGCAATAGGATGTACAGGCGGCAAGCATCGTTCAGTGACACTTGCCAATGCGATAGCGGACAGGCTTAAAAAGACAGAGTACGGCTGTAAAGTTGAACATCGTGATATAGATAAAGACGCAAAGAGAAAATTGTAAGGAGAATTATGTCATTTTCATCAGAAGTAAAAGAAGAATTAAAGACGAAAACAGATACAGCAAAACATTGTCAGATTGCTGAATTTGCAGCCATGATGGCGTTTGGCGGACATATACATACCGACACAAATAAAAAATATACAATAGTTTTTGTAACTGAAAATGAAACGGTTGCTGCAGTATTTACAGAACTAGCCGCAAAGATTTTCGGAATTACGGAAAATGAAATTATAAAAGACGGCTTGCAGCTTATAATAAGAGACGAAAAGTATGTAAAACATATACTTATGACTTTAAAATGGCTGACTGATGATAATCTTAATGATGCAAGGAGAGTATTTGCAGACCCTCTGATTGTTCAGAAAGATTGCTGCAAGAGAGCATTTATAAAGGGAGCATTTCTCACAGCAGGCTCGATAAGCGATCCAAATAAATTTTATCATTTTGAAGTTGTATGTGACAGCAACGACGATGCATTACAGCTTCAGTCAATGATGACATTTTTTAATCTTGATGCAAAAATTACAGCAAGAAAGAAAAATTATATTGTAT
Source organism: Lachnospira hominis (ex Hitch et al. 2025) (assembly GCF_040096395.1). Lineage (NCBI taxonomy): Bacteria > Bacillati > Bacillota > Clostridia > Lachnospirales > Lachnospiraceae > Lachnospira > Lachnospira hominis (ex Hitch et al. 2025). The sequence continues at coordinate 56,550 of NZ_JBBMES010000012.1, forward strand.
ACATAAAGGAGGGCAGTCATATAACGGATTGTCTTAATGTGTGTGGTGCTTATGTATCGCAGATGAATCTTTATAATGTAATGATACTCAAAGGCATGAGAAATGATGTAAACAGAAAAGTAAACTGTGAGACAGCCAATCTTAATAAAACGATTGAAGCGGCTGTAAAACAGATAAGAGATATAGAATATATAAGAGATACAGTCGGACTTGATTATTTGAAACCGACGCTTCGCGATGTAGCCAGACTGCGTCTTGATAATCCAGATATGAATTTAAAAGATATAGGTGAGCTTTTAGATCCGCCCGTAGGAAAATCAGGTGTAAACCACCGCCTCAGGAAAATAAGCGAAACCGCCCAGAGCCTGAGGGGTGAATAAGTTATTAAAATTATACATATAAGAAATTTACAGTTTTTTACGCTGTTGATGCTTTGTGATTGCAAGAGCGGCTTTCCGTGGTGATAATTTTGCACTAAGGATTGCTGCTTTCATTTTAAATGTTGGAATGATAATAAGAGTTTTCTTAAACATTTTAATTAATGCATAAGCTGCACAATATTCGGCACTGATACCTTTAAGGGCAAAAATAACATTTGCTGTCTCATTAAAATTGGTGTCAACAGGTCCGGGACATAATGCACTTATGTGAACATTACTCTTCATATCTTTCAGTTCTTCATAAATCGCACTTGTAAAACTTGTAACATATGCTTTTGTTGCATAGTAAGTTGCCATATAAGGACCGCCAGGGAGAAGTCCGGCACTTGAGGCAACATTTAAAATATATCCGCAGTCACGTTTTATAAATCCCGGAAGCAGTTCTTTGGTGAGAATGTGAGTGGCTTTCACATTGACATCAATCATATCAAGTTCTTTGGAAAGACTTGTCTCGCAGAAAGCACCTACATCTCCGAATCCGGCATTGTTAATAAGAATCCGGATATTATATTTTTTGAGTTTGTCAGCAAGTGTACGGCATGAATCTTCACTTGCAAGGTCACATGTGATAATCATGCACTTAGTCGGGAGTGAATCGGCAAGCTCCTTTAAAGCCTTGCGGTTTCTGGCTACAAGAATAAGATTGTAACCCATAAAAGAAAGTTGTTTTGCAAATTCCATGCCGATTCCGGAACTTGCACCTGTAATACATGCTATAGCCATAGAAGCCTCCAATCTGTTATAATAATTATAATTTTAATGAAAAGAGTAATAAAATGCAAATAGAAAATAAAACAGAATTTAAAAAGGATATGATAAAAAATATAATGCGTGCAGATGGTTTTGATAATCAGACGTACAAGACAAAAAAGCTGGTTTTAAATATGTCAGGGCTTGTGTGCGGAATGGTGAGCGTCAGCATATTTGCAAGGACAATGTATAGTATTGATGATTCTTATAAAAGCATTGCATTTGTTTTTGCGGCGATATGTGCCGTTCTGCTCTATGCAGGCATGTATGGAATTGATAAAAACAGTTTGAAATTATTTACTGCACAGTATTCAAAGAATGTAGGCATTGTGTATGAGTATGTGATAACATCTGATGAAATCGATGTCAAGGTAAATGATGATAACTATATTATACCATGGGACAGCGTTGAAAAATGGTGTGAGGATACAGAGAGTTTTTATTTGTTTTTAAAAGGTGGCAGCAATGAAAAACAGGCGGTTCCCGTATGTTTTGTAATTGGTAAAAAAGATTTTGAGGGAGCAAAAGATTTTAGAGAGCTGTGTACTGCAGTTATGGCGGTAAGGATAGGTGATAATAATGATTAAAATATTAGGTATAGACGATTTTTCAGAAATTTATAATAAAAGACTTGTCAATGATTTCCCGGAGAGCGAAGTAAAGTCATTAAAGAAGATAATTGATATGTATAAGAAAGATATGTATTTTGTATACGGATATTACAATGAAAATGGTGAGCTTGCAGGATATGCTTTCTTTATTAATGATAGAACAAAAGATACCGTTCTTCTTGATTATTTTGCAATAGTTCCTGAAAAAAGAAGCAGCGGAATCGGTTCTGAATTTCTTGGGAAAATCAAAGAAAAAATTGCAGACAGCGGCAACAGGCTTATTCTTGAGGTTGAAAATCCTGAGTATGCAGAGGAGGGACCGGCTAAGGATTATATGATAAAAAGGATAGGATTTTACAAGAAAAACGATATGAATTTAAGCGGAGTAAGCTGTAACTTTTATGATAATGAATATAGAATTCTTTATGCCGGGGAATTTATGGATGATGAAGAGGTTTATAACCGTACCCATTCAGTATATCTTGATTTTATGGGAGAAGAGCTAGACAGCCGGTGTGTATTTCACTAAAATAAAGCGTATGTTTGACAAAGTCCTATAAATATAGCATAATAGCGTCAGTTTGTAAGATTTATTACAGGAAATAGCGTTTTGGAGGTAGGAAGAAATGAACAATCAACAGATGATGGAACTGACAACCGTTGAGAAGAGTGCATTTGAGGAGCTAGTAAAGCAGTGTACCCGTTCAGGCTCTATTGACCCGTCACTCTATGTTGACTATGATGTAAAACGTGGTCTTCGTGACAGTAATGGTAATGGTGTACTCACAGGACTTACGGAAATTTCCGATGTTGTTGGTACACGCAGTGATAATGGTCGAAAGGTCCCTGTTGACGGTGAATTATATTTCCAGGGATTCAATGTTGCTGAGATTATTGCCGGATTTGGTGACAGAAAGTATGGTTTTGAGGAAACAACATACCTTTTGTTATTCGGTAAGCTTCCAACAGAGGAGCAGAGAAAGAATTTTATTCATATTCTTACCGACCTTGAAGAGCTTTCAGGAGCATTCCTTCGAGATGTAATTATGAAGGCGACAAGTACAAACCTAATGAATTCTCTTATGAAGAGTATCTTAAGCCTCTATTCGTATGATGAAAATCCTGATGATGTATGCGTTCCTAACGTGTTGAGACAGTCATTGCAGCTCATCGCAAAAATGCCGCTTATCTCTGTATATGCTTATCAGGCATACAGACATTATAAGCTTGATGGAACACTTATGATTAAGAATCCGAGAAAAGATTATTCAATTGCAGAAAATATTCTTTATATGTTAAGAGATGATGGACAGTTTACAGAACTTGAAGCTAAAGTTCTTGATATCTGCCTTGTCCTTCATGCAGAGCATGGTGGTGGTAATAACTCAACATTTACAACACATGTAGTAACATCTTCAGGTACTGATACATATTCAGCAATAGCTGCTTCAATTGCGTCACTTAAAGGCCCTAAGCATGGTGGTGCCAACTTAAAGGTACAGCGTATGTTTGCAGATATTATGGAACATTGCAGCGACTGGGAAAATAAAGATGAGATATGTGAATATCTCCTTAAAATACTTGATAAGCAGGCATTTGACCATGCTGGTCTTATATATGGCATGGGACACGCTGTATACACACTTTCTGATCCTAGAGCTGTAATTCTTAAAAAATTTGCAAAAAGCCTTTCGGAAGAAAAAGGCATGCAGAAAGAATTTGCTTTGTATGAACTTGTTGAGAGAGAGGCAGGAAATCTCATCATGCAGAAGCGTCAGATGTTTAAGCCTGTCTGTGCAAATGTGGATTTTTACAGCGGTTTTGTATATTCAATGCTTGGAATACCTGAAGAGCTGTTTACACCTATATTTGCTATTTCAAGAGTTTCAGGATGGTGCTCACATCGTCTTGAGGAACTTGTAAATGCAGGAAAAATCATACGTCCGGCATATAAGTATGTTGGTCATCACAGACCATATTACGATATTAATAACAGAGATTGTGAGCAAAAGTAAGGCGAAAGGCATGGTGCGTTGGTAGAAATGTCACAATATAAAGTAAAAAAACCGGCACATAATATTAATTGTGAAGTTGAAGTACCGGGTTCAAAAAGTATTACAAACAGAGCGTTGCTTATGGCAGCTCTCTCAGACGGAGAATGTTGCCTGAATGGTGTTTTGTTCAGTGATGATTCAAGATATTTTTTGTCAAGTCTCATATCGCTTGGATACATAATCGAAGCGAGTGAGATTGAAAAATATGCAATAATTCACGGTCACGGTGGAGACATTCCGAATAAGTCAGCCACAATTAATGTAGGAAGTGCGGGAACAGCAGCAAGATTTCTCACAGCTATGCTTGCACTTTCGGACGGTAAATATTTTATCGACGCATCGCAGCAGATGAAAAAACGTCCGATGAAGCCTTTATTTGATGCACTTGAATCAATGGGAGCACAGTTTGAATTTACAGAAAAAGAAGGCCATCTTCCTGTAAATGTAACAGGAGCAGCTTTTGGAGGCAGGAAGCCGACAAAAGAGGTTTCTATTGATATAAGTGAGAGCACACAGTTTTTAAGTGCATTGATGATGGTTGCACCAATGCTTGATGATGGTCTTACTATTCATATTACAAGCAAAAAAACAGATGGCTCATATATAAGAATTACTAAAAAAATGATGGCACAGTTTGGATGTGCAGTTTCATTTGACGGTAAAACATATGTTATAGAGGCAGGTTCTAAGTATCAGCCGGAGACATATCAGATTGAGCCGGATGTGTCGGCAGCATGTTATTTTTATGCGGCAGCGGCAATTACCGGTGGAAGTGTTCTTGTAAGAAGTGTACATTCTACATCTATGCAGGGTGACATGAGATTTTTAAATGTACTTGAGAAAATGGGCTGTGATGTTAAAGAGGAACAGCGTGGAATCCGCGTAACAGCACCAGCTGACGGAACTCTTCATGGCATTGAGATTGATATGAATGATTTTTCAGACCAGTCTATGACACTTGCTGCTATAGCACCATTTGCAAAAGAGCCTGTATATATAAAAAATATAGGACATATAAGACTTCAGGAATCAGACAGAATCCATGCGATAGTTACTGAACTGGCACGGCTGGGTGTAAGAGTGGAAGAAGAACAGGACGCGGTAAAGATTTATCCGTCTGATGTTAAACCGGCGGTTGTGCAGACTTATGATGATCACAGAATGGCTATGTCATTTGCTCTAATAGGATTAAAAGTTGACGGAATAGTTATAGATAATTACGAATGTTGTAAAAAAACATTTGAAAATTATTTCAAAGTTTTGGAAAGCATAGAAGAATAGGCGGACATGCAAAATCAGGTTTGACGTCCGTGTAAATTATATAAAATGCGGGGCGGTACTAAAGTTATGCTGCTCCGCATTTTGAGGTTGACAAGTTTGATATAATAACATCAGAGGCGAAAATTAAAGAATAAATGTCGTTAAAACGGCTTAAATTATTAGAATGGAGGATTGTTTAACATGACAAAAGTAGATATTATATCAGGATTTCTTGGTGCAGGAAAAACAACTCTTATCAGCAAACTCTTAAAAGAGGCATTGCCGGATGAGCAGGTTGTTCTTATTGAGAATGAATTCGGTGAAATAGGTATTGATGGCGGTTTCTTAAAGGATTCAGGCGTTGAAATCAGAGAGATGAACTCAGGCTGTATCTGTTGTTCACTTGTAGGTGATTTTGGAACATCATTAAAGGAAGTTGTAGACAAATATCATCCTGACAGAATCATTATTGAGCCATCAGGTGTAGGTAAGCTTTCAGATGTTATCAAGGCTGTAAAGGACCTTCATATTGAAAATGAAATCAGATTAAACAGTGCATCAACTGTTGCTGATGCATCAAAAGTAAAGATGTATATGAAGAATTTCGGTGAATTTTTCAACAACCAGATTGAACATGCCGGAACAATTATTTTGAGCAGAACACAGAATGTAAGTGAGGACAAGTTAAAGAAAGCTATCGAGATGATTCGTTCACTCAATGCAGATGCCCATATTATTACAACTCCATGGGATTCACTTGATGGAAAGCAGATTCTTGCTGCTATGGAAAATGTTACAAATCTTGAGCTTGAAATGCTTGCAGAACAGGCAGAAAAGACACATGAGGAGCATGAACATGAGCATCACCATCATGACGGCGAGTGTTGCTGCGGACATCATCATGATGACGATGAAGAGCATGAGCACCATCATCACGACCATGACGGCGAGTGCTGCCATCATGACCATGACCACGAGCATGAAAATCATCATCACGACCATGACGGCGAGTGCTGCCATCATGACCATGACCATGAACATCATCATCATGAAGGACATCACCATGCAGATGATGTATTTACAAGCTGGGGAGAAGAGACGCCTAACAAATATGATAAAGAAGCACTTGATGCTATTCTTAAAAAACTTGCCAATACAAATGAATATGGCAGTATTTTGAGAGCAAAGGGCATGCTTCCTGCAAATGACGGAACATGGATGTACTTTGACCTTGTACCTGAAGAATATGAAATAAGAGAAGGCAATCCTGATTATACAGGACGAATTTGTGTAATAGGTGCCGAACTCAAAGAAGATGCACTCAAAGAGTTATTTAATTTATGATGAAAGTGGGGTAAATGTACGGAATGGCAGATGAAGAATACCAGATTCCTATATTTTTAATAAACGGACAGCTTGAGAGCGGCAAGACAAGATTCATCACTGAAACAATAGAGATGGGTCAGTTTGATGAAGCAAAGAAAAAGCTTCTCATTGTCTGCGAAGAGGGCGAAGAAGAGTATGACCAGAAAATGCTTGATGAAAACGGCATTGATATGGTAGTGCTTGAAAAAGAGGAGTTTACAACAGAAAAACTTAACGAACTTGATAAAAAGTATGATCCATGGCTTGTTATTGTTGAATATAACGGCATGTGGGAACCTACGATGATTTTCGAGACAGAAAAGCCAAAGGGCTGGCAGATATATCAGTCTATTACGCTTTTTAATGCAGCACAGTTCGGTGTGCAGTGGGCTAACATGAAGATGATTCTTGCAGAGACAGTAAAATATGCTGACATGGTAATATTTAACAGATGCAAGACAAGCATGGAGCTTGGAAGCTACAGAAGAAGCATGAAAGCGTTAAATTCTGCAATACAGATTGTATTTGAGGATGAAAAAGGCGATATGATGTCAATTGCAGAACAGCTTCCATATGACATTAATGCTGATGTTATCGAGATTGAGGATGATGATTACGGTATCTGGTATATGGATGTTTCCGAGAGACCTGAAGCATACAGGAATAAGACAGTCCGTTTCAAGGGACAGGTTCTTAAAAATAAATATTTCAAGGACAAGAATTTTGTTCCGGGAAGAAAAGTAATGACATGCTGTGAGGCTGATATGCAGTTTATAGGATATATAAGTTTCTATGATAATATCTCTTCACTTGAAAATAAGCAGTGGGTTACAGTTACTGCAACAGTCAAGTATGAATTCCAGATGGCATACAAGAAAAAAGGTCCTGTTCTTTATGTAAGTAAAGTTGAACCTGCACAGCCGCCGGTAAACGAACTGGTAACATTCTAGTTAATTATTACGGAGAATACACAATGATACAGGATATTGCCCCAAGACATCTGGATAACCAGTATAGAAATATTACACCGGATGCTAAAGATACAATTTTCTTTTTTGAAGGAAATACAGTTTTGGCATCACAAAACGGTGACAGCATAACTTATCCGGAATATGGCGATTTTATTGAAAAAGTTAAAAAAGCATCGGGAACAGATGTTAATGAGACATATGATTTTATATATTTATTCTGCCTGACTGACAAAAAAATAGGTGGAGAGCCGTCACAAAACGATAATGAGAAGAAGTTTTTTCTTGCACTTCCAAAACGAAAAGTGCAGAAGGGTGCTTTTCTTGGAGAAATGGCAGATTCGGGAATACATGCCGAGTATGAAAATATAATTGAAGGTTATGATTTTACAGGTGTAAATGTATTCCGCAATGCGAAGCCAAAAGAACTTGCATTTGCGGCAATTACGGCATACCACCTGTATGGCTGGTATCGTGATAACAGGTATTGCGGAAGATGCGGCAGATTGATGTTTCATGGTGAAAATGAACGTATGATGCATTGCATGGATTGTAAAAATACAGTTTATCCTAAGATATGCCCGGCAGTTATAGTGGCTGTCACAGATGGCGACAGGATACTTCTTACCAAATATGCCGGAAGAACTTACCGCAATTATGCTCTTATAGCCGGATTTACCGAGATTGGAGAGACGGTTGAGGAAACTGTTATACGTGAAGTATATGAGGAAGTAGGCGTTCATGTAAAAAATCTCCGTTATTATAAGAGTCAGCCGTGGGCGTTGTCGGGCTCACTTCTTTATGGATATTTCTGTGAGCTTGACGGAGATGACAGCATACATCTTCAGGAAGATGAGTTGTCGGTCGGAAAATGGTTTCATGCCGATGAACTTGATATAGAGGAAGACGATGTCAGTCTGACAAGAGAAATGATATGTAAGTTTGTTAATGAACACAAAACAAAATAGTAATATTTTTAAAAAGTTAAGCATAGGTTTATTGTAATGATAATATTACGGTGAGCCTATGCTTAATTATTTATGGGGATTTATGATTATCATCGGGGTCATTTATGGTGCGTTTACCGGAAATGTCCAGGCGGTTGCGGATGGTGCAATTGAATGTGCAAAAGATGCAATAACTTTGTGTATAACAATGCTTGGAGTTATGTCTTTGTGGACGGGACTTATGGAAATAGCCGAAAAATCAGGACTCATAATGACTTGTACGAAAAAAATCAGACCTGTAATGCATTGGATGTTTCCGGATGTCCCATGTGAACATGAGTCAATGAAGCATATGACAACAAATGTAATAGCCAACATTCTCGGGCTTGGCTGGGCGGCTACACCTGCAGGACTTCGTGCAATGGAAAGTCTGGCAGAACTTAATGGTGGTTCAAAAAAAGCATCAGATACAATGTGTGCATTTCTTGTAATAAATGTATCTTCACTTCAGCTTATACCTGTTAATATTATCGCATACAGAAGCATGTATGGGAGCTCTAATCCAACATCAATAGTTGCACCGGCAATTCTTGCAACGACAGTAAGTACGCTTGTGGCAGTTATATTTTGCAGAATAATGTATCTTTCAGGCAGGAAACTTTCTGGCGGAAAAGGAGATTCTGTATGAATGTGGTTGTTACAGTTTCAGGATATATAATTCCTGCGGTTATGCTTTTTATTGTAATTCACGGAATGATAAAGAAAGTAAATGTTTATGATGAATTTGTGACAGGTGCAAAAGATGGCATGAAGACAGTTGTATCAATAGCACCTACACTTGTCGGGCTCATGATGGCGGTTGGCGTACTTCGTGCATCGGGATTTTTAGATATGATATCCGGTTTCATAGGAAAATTCACAGGAAAAATAGGACTTCCATCTCCTGTAATTCCATTGCTTATAGTAAGAATGTTCAGTTCATCAGCAGCGACCGGGCTGACGCTTGACTTGTTTAAGGAATATGGCACCGATTCTCTTATAGGTCTTATCGCGTCAATTGCCTCCTCTGCGACAGAGACGATATTTTTTACGATATCCGTTTATTCAGTTGCAGCCAAAATAACAAAAACACGCTGGACACTTTCCGGTGCGTTGATATCAACTTTGGCAGGAATAGTGTCCAGCGTAATACTGGCTATGTTAATGATTTAGTTGTTTAGTTCCATGATTTAAAGCTTATATTTAAATCTACATTGCCTGAGATTCCGTCAACAGAACCTGTGTTAGTATACTGCCACATTGAAAATTCATATGGCATATATGGTACATCTGCATAGAATGCATACCATTTTTCATAATCCTCAAGGCGGGACATATCAAGTTTGCCGGCAAAATATCTTGAATTGGCATATATCATAGGAGTGTATCCGGCTTCTTTTATTCGGTCACAGAAAGCAATAACAGTATCTGTCAATGCTTCATTAGTGAGGGTATTCTGGCGTGAAGAACCGGCATTTACTTCTTCGACATCAATTGCAACCGGACATGTAACATTATAAGGTTTTAACTTTGATATTACATAGTCGGCTTCTTCAACTGCTTCGTCTTTAGTAAGAGCCTGTGAGAAGAAATATGCACCAACTTTTATATCATTTGAGAGTGCATCACGCATATATGTGTCAAATGAAGAGTCGTCATTGATTGTTCCGCCTGAATATCCGCGGTAACCGCAGCGGATTATTGCATATTCTATGCCGCTTTGCTTAACTTTTGAAAAATCAATATTACCCTGATAACGTGAAATATCAATACCTTTATGCGATACAACGGCACCGTTTTCAGAATATGTAATTTCGCCATTGGAATTCTTTGAAAAATTAGCATTGTTAAGCTTGTTCATCTTGAGGTCAAAATTTATAGGTGAAAAATAATATTTGCCATCAACCGTGTAAATGAAATCTTCAGTATAAATTTCGCGTAGAACTGTATTAATGCCGGTTCCGTTTTCAAGGCGGCCTTTCATGTCATCGACAAAATCATTGGCACCTTTATCATATGCGTCAGATTTAATATCGCGTATCTGTGCAGGTGAATATAATCTTGAACCTCTGTTTGAGAAAATTGTGTACATACGGAATTTAAAGAAAACCGTAAGTCCGAGCACAAGTCCTAAGACAAGCAGAGCAGACAAAATACATATAGCAATTAAAAGGGGTTTCTTTTGTTTTTTAGTATCCATTAGTACCTCCCATATTAAATTATTGTATAATTACATTGATTATGCTATTCTATCTTGTAATCACGTACATTATATAATATCAGATTTATAAGGAAAGGAAAAGAAAAATGAGAAAATATTTTGCTGAGTTTATTGGTACATTTTTATTAACATTTCTTGCATGTGGCGTTGCGTCATTTACTGCAGGTTATCAGGGATTTCTCGGAGTAGTCGGAATTTCTTTGATATTTGGATTTATAGTTGCTGTTTTGTGTTACTCAATTGGTAATATTTCAGGATGCCATATTAATCCTGCGGTTTCGCTTGGCATGCTTATTTCAAAGAGAATGAGCATTGTGGATTTTATGGGATATGTAATAGCACAGCTGCTTGGCGGTGTTGCGGCAGGATTTGCAATGCTTGGAATTTCAAAAACATTTAGTGAGGACATTATTTCACAGTACAGCTCATACGGATACAATCTTTTGAGTTTTGGTACAAACGGATATGGCGATGCATCTGCATTTTTACAGGTAAATGTATGGGGAGCATTGATAATTGAATTCATACTTACATTTGTATTTGTAATTACAGTTATCGGAGTGACTTCAAAACCTGAATATAAGAGTGTTTCTGGTATCGTAATCGGACTTTCGCTTGCAGCGGTACATCTTTTTGGGATTCCTTTTACAGGAACAGGTGTTAATCCGGCAAGAAGTTTCGGACCGGCACTTGCAAGAGCGGTAAATGGAGATATTCAGGCACTTTCACAGGTATGGGTATTTATAGTTGCACCGCTTGCGGGAGCTGTTGTGGCAGCACTTGTATATAAACTTTTATCATATGAAAAACCTGTGGTTACAGTATCAGAAACAGAATCTGAAAATGGTGGACAATCGGTCAGCGGTTCTGTAGAAACAGAAGAATAATAAGCTGCTATAATGATTATGCAGTAGTATTATCTTCGTATTCACGGGCAAGCTGCAAAAGATATTTGTAACGTTTCTGCTCTGAATTTAACTGGTAAATATAGCAGTCAATAAGGTCGGGGTCTGTAGCGTTATCAAAATTGGAATATGCGGCATTGAGTGCATCTCTTGTCATGTCGATTTCGCTTTTGAGATATTTTTCATTATATGTTACAGGTGTGTTTTTCTTTTTAAAAAAGCCCATTAGAGATACCTCCTTTCATAAAATAATACATATGGAAATTAAAGCATGTTTTGTATAAAACTTCCTTTAATTCAAGTATATCCACAGATTAAAAAAATATACAAAAATATTTTACATTTAAAATATATTGGCGTATAATGCGAGTAAGATAAAAGGCATGTATTGAGAGAAAGAAGGAATATATATGTTATTTAGAAAGAAATCACCTGAAGAAAAAATGGAAAAGCTGGTTCACAGAAAAGACTGGAGCCGTCTTGCAGATTATGTTTATGGTGACGAGAACCAGAAAAAGGAACTTGCACAGGCTCTTGCACAGTCAGATGACGAAAGCAGCTTAGACCTTTTGCTCAGACTTGCGGACGTTGCAGTAGCAGCAAATGAGGATGATGTATTGAAAGAAGTATGTGAGACATTAAAGAAAGTTGGTAATGATCACGTTACAGCTGATTTACATGAAGTTCTTATGAAGCTTCCAAAGGAAAAGGAAGATTTAAGAGAAGAATTAAGCTCAACAATACAGCTTTTACATAAGAAATTATAAATGATTATAATATTTCGATATTTTATAATAACGACATAATAATATAAGTAATGCCTTTTTACTCCCTCTTAATGCAGGACATCCTGATAAAGAGGGAGTTATCTTATTTTACAAGAGAAAATTATAAAAAATATATTTATGGTATTGACAATGCGAAAGTAAAGTGATACTATACTTATACGGCAACAGAATATAAGTGCTGCCGGTAATTATACCCCATTTCTATGTATGTTTTTATTGTATATAAGAACATCTATTAAGACACATTCGTGTCATCCTGTTAGTTTAGCAGGAGAATTCCCACAGATATTTATAATTTTTTAAAGGGAGAAGTATGGACTATTTTGAGATTATCAGAATGATTCTGCTTGTTATTACTATGTCTGCGGCGGTTGTGGATGACTGCCGAAGATACAGAATTTCTAACAGAATTATTATATGCGGTTTTATAGCCGCAGCTGGAGTTTTTTTGACAGAACAGATTATGAAAGGAGGTGCAATGCAATATTTGACGGCGTGTATTGCTGGCTTAGGGGTAATGTCAGCAATATATATAGTTAAAGGAGCCGGTGCAGGAGATGTTAAACTTTCAGCAGTATGTGGGATGCTGCTTGGAATAAAAGGGGTATTAATTATGATAATAAGTTCGCTTATATGTGCGGCAGTAGTGGGAACTGCCGGGATAGCAATGGGAAGATGCAGTGCTATTCAGATTGGGAATATGAAGATGCACAGAATTCATTATAGCATATATATGGCGGCAGGGTGTGTAATTGCAGTTTTAACAAATATTTATATTGGAGGATGAAGGGTGAACAGGACGTGTGCAATATATGATAATAATGAAAATTATGCACGACGGCTTATGCATGCTATGAGCATGAAAGCTAACCAGCAGTTTAACATTGAACTGTTTACACAAAAAGATGCATTTGAAAAATATCTAAGAGATGGTTCGCCTACGGTTGCAATGGTGAGCGAGTCCGGATTTTATGATGGAATAAGTGATCTATATGATGGAAGTCTTGTTGTGCTTACGGAAGAACCTGAAAATGAGACAGATGCTAAGCGTTTTGGCAGCAATGCAACAGCGGTTTACAGGTACCAGCCAATGGACAGGATATATCGTGAACTTATGGAGCACAGTGATTTACAGCCAAAGAAGAGACTTGATACATTTGATGTTATCGGAATCTATTCACCGGTTAATGTTATGCCAAAGACTGAGTTTGCTTTAAATATTGCCAAAGTTCTAAGTGAAAAATATAAGGTTTTGTATATTAATTTTGAGGAGTTTTCTGGTCTTGATGAGATACTTGTAAGCACGGATGATATTACACTTTCCGATGCACTTTATTATTACAGGCAGCAAAGGGATAATGCGGCAGAAAAGATAATGGGAACAATACGGAGTGTGGACGGGATTGACTATATAGCACCTGTTATGTGTGCAGAAGATATTTCGTATGTTGAGTCGGAACAGCTGGTGTCATTTGTTGAATGTGTGGGAAAGAATAAGGGGTATGAAGTTATTATTCTTGATTTGTCATCAGCAGTAAAACAGCCGTGGAGACTTATGGAATGTTGCAGCACTATATATATGCCGGTAAGAAATGATTATCTTTCGGAACGTAAGATTCTTGAATTTGAGACATATTTTTACGGAATAGGAATGTCAAAAATGTTAGACAGAATAGAGAAAGTGCGCCTGCCTGAATGTGAAAGTGGTGTGGACAGGGAATTTTGGGAAAAAATCAAATCCGGAGGTATGTACCGGTTTGTAAAAAAAATACTTGAAAGGAGTGAAAAGATATAGAAAACGGGTGTAATGAGGAGAATTTTGCCGGGAGAATTAAAAGAAGGGTATATGACAGAATAGACATGTCGGGAGATATAACAGATGTTGCATTAAAGCAGGTAATAGGCGAATGTGTTCAGGAGGAAAGCGGACTTTATATGATTTCCATAAGGCAGAAGGAAGAACTTGAGGAGTCTGTTTTTAATGCGATAAGAAGACTTGATGTACTTCAGGAACTGTTAGAGGATGATACTATAACAGAGATAATGATTAATGGAAAAGATGATATCTTCCTTGAGAGGAACGGTCATATAACAAAGTGGGATAAGAGTTTTGAGAATGAGGAAAGACTTGAAGACATTGCACAAAAAATAGCGTCACTATCTAATAAGATAGTTAATATATCATCACCGATTGCAGATACAAGGCTTGAGGATGGCTCCAGAGTAAGCATTGTTCTGCCTCCGGTTGCATTGAATGGACCGGTAATTACAATAAGAAAGTTCTATAAAGATGCACTTACTATGGAAAAACTTATTGAAATAGGTTCGCTCACGCAGGAGGCGGCAGATTTTTTAAAGATGGCTGTAAAGTCAAAATATAACATTTTTATATCTGGAGGAACGGGAAGCGGTAAAACAACATTTTTGAATGCGCTTTCTGAATTTATTGATAATGATGAGAGAGTGATAACAATTGAAGATGCTGCTGAATTACAGATAAATCATGTAAAAAATCTTGTGAGGCTTGAGGCAAGAGATGCCAATATAGAAGGTAAAAATGAAGTGTCAATAAGGAATCTTATAAGAGCAAGTCTGAGAATGAGACCTGACAGAATTATAGTTGGAGAAGTAAGGGGGAAAGAAACTCTTGATATGGTTCAGGCAATGTCTACAGGACATGATGGAAGTCTATCTACAGGACATGGCAACAGCCCCAAAGATATGATGACACGTCTTGAGACGATGATACTTATGGGGATAGATATGCCTGTTGCGGCAATAAGGCAGCAGCTTACATCAGCTATTGATATAATAATTCATCTGGGCAGACTCAGGGATAAGACAAGGAGAGTTTTACAGATTGCGGAAGTTGTGGGAGTTTCTAGAGGAGAAGTTAAATTTAACAAGTTGTTTGAATTCGCTGAAAATGCAGAGAGTAACGGACGGGTTTTGGGAGAACTTAAAGCCACAGGTAATAAACTTGTCAATACGCAGAAAATGTATTTTGCCGGATATGGACAAGAAGATAATACTATGGCTGGCTAAGGGAATATTGATAATAGTTGCTGCATCATGGCTTTTTTACGGAAATATTTATTTTTCAATACTAATGAGTCCGTGGTTGTATCTGTATATAAGAGAAAATTCAAAAAATAACAAACGAAAAGAAAGACAACAGCTTGCATTACAGTTTAAGGATGCAATGACAGCAGTATCATTTGCATTAAATGCAGGTTATTCTGTTGAAAATTCGTTTAAAGAAGCGTTGGAAGAATTAAAAATGTTGTATGGAAGAAATGCAGTGATTGTAAAATCATTTTCAGAAATAGCTACGAGAATACATAACAATGAAAATATTGAAAATGTATTGAAAGATTTTGCGAGGAAGTCAGATGTCGAAGAAATACAATATTTTTCGGAAATTTTTGGATATGCAAAAAGAAGCGGCGGCGACATGATAACAATAATTAAGGATACAACATCGCTTATCAGGGAAAAAATTGAGCTTGACAGTGAAATAAAAACAATAATAAGCGGGAAAAAACAGGAGCAGAGGATTATGAGTATCATGCCATTTGCAATGGTCGGATATTTAAGATTTACATCTTACGATTTTATTGCAATGTTATATGGAAATATTGCCGGTCGTATTTTTATGAGTGTATGTCTTATTGTTGTTATTGTTGCAGATTATATTGCTAAGAGGATAGTAAATATTGAAATTTGATAAAAAAATAATAATTATAATTCTGGTTTCAATTGTTGCGGCATTATTTCTGGAGATATCAGATGGAGAGCGTGATATAGAAAAGTCGGACCTTAAAAAACCCGGGTACAGTGGGGCTGAAAAAAATCTGGATGTAAGCATATATGCAGGAAAAAACAGAATAGATACAACTATTACAATTGAGCCGGAAAAATACACAGCACAGGAGACAGAAGAACTTTTTTTTAATGTTTATGAGCATTTAAAAAAAGAGATATTAAATGACAATGCTTCGTTGGATGAAATAAAAACAGATTTGAATCTTATAGAAAAATTAGAAGATAATCCGGTAAGTATTGAGTGGTTTTCAAGTAATTATAATCTAATCGGTTATGACGGGAAAGTTTATAATGATGATTTGAAAAAGGACCAGAAGGAAGAAGTTACTCTTACAGCTAATTTTCAATACATGGAGTATTCTTCATCATATGAAATAAAAGTGATTGTTTGTGGCAGGGAACTGACACATGAGGAACAATTGAAAAAAGATATATTTTATGAAATTAAATGTGCACAGTCAGATTACAATAGCGATTATGTAGAACTTCCAAAAGAAGTTGATGGAGAGGAGGTTATATATAAAAAAAGAGAGTCTGGTAATTATGCAGCATCAGTCCTTTTTTGTGGAATATCGCTGGCAATATTTGCCCATTACCATGATAAAGAAAAGAAAAACAGTTGTGAAAAAGAGAAAATAAAACAGATGAGATGTGATTATCCGGAGATAGTAGCAAAACTTTCATTACTTGTTGGGGCAGGAATGACAGTCAGAATGGCATGGGAAAAAATAGTTGTTGATTACAGGGCAAGGCAAAAGTCAGGTTCAAAAAAACGTTATGCATATGAGTTTATGTCAGAAGGACTTAATATGCTTAAATCAGGCAAACCGCAGATTTATGTTTATGAAGAATTTGGTATGAAGTGTGGAATAAAAGAATATATGAAGTTTAGTTCGCTTATAGTTCAAAATATAAAAAAGGGAACGAAAGAACTTGCTCTGCTGCTTACATTAGAAGCAAAGGATGCATTTGAAGAACGCAAAAACATGGCTAAAAAATATGGTGAAGAGGCAGGTACAAAACTACTTTTACCAATGATTATTATGCTCATTGTTGTAATGGCAATTATTATGGTTCCGGCACTTATGTCTTTTTCAGGATATTAAAAAAATTTGTCGAGATAGGAGAATGGTATTATGAAGATATTAAAAAAGATAAAAAATTTCTGGGATGATGAGAGTGGAATGGGGGTAGTAGAGGTGGTGCTTATAATTATAGTCCTTGTGGGTCTTGTTATGTTGTTTAAGAAGCAGATAACCAGCCTCGTTAATATGCTGCTGTCTAAAATGAGCAGTCAGGCTAAGCAGATATGATAAAAGCTCAGATAACAGTATATGCATCGTTGACATTTGCAATTGTAATTTCATTTATCTGCACTATGATTAATTCGGTAAGAATGTCAGTTATATATTATGAGACAGATATGGCATCAAGAATGTCAGCAGAATCAGTATTTGGGGGTTATCACAATGAATGTCTGTCAGAATTTAATATATTTGTTATAAGCAACGAGCAATGTAATGATAATAAATTAGAATATTATGCGAGAAAGAATATTGAAAACATGTGTCAGAAAAACAGCGTAGTTTTTAATAAAGCATGCATAACTGATTTAAAGTATATGACAGACAATAATGGCAATGCAGTAAAAGAACAGATTTTAAATTATATGAAGTATGCATCTGCAGGTGAAATCATTAGTGCATTTTCTTCTGATGGTGAAACAGAAACAGAGCGTGGAGAGTGTATAAAAGATATTAATAAAAGCATACAGGAGTGCGATATAGATAATTCATTTATAGGAAAACAAAATATCATATCTGCATATATTTCTGAGATTAATTACAAGTACCAAAATATTTCAGTATGTATAACCGATTTAAAAGAAGATTTATTGCTGCTTGAGGAATATAAGGACGAAAAGTATCTTGAGGTATATAAATACAATTATGCAATTTTACGTAAAGAAACAGATGATGTACAGCAGATATCGGATAAGATAATTGAGCAGATTGATTCATATAATGATGAAAATCAGGATTTTCAGAAAAAAATAAATGCATGTCTGGAAAAGATAAAAAGTAAAAAAGATATTCTCGGAGAAGAAGTAAGTACAGTGATGGAGGAAGATTTAAAAAAATCCACATCAGATGAAGATACAGCAAACAGATTAAATACTATAAGACAGGATTTGTTAACAAATTTAAGAGACATTAATTTAATAAATGAGCTGGTTTTAAAACCTGAGGAAATAGATTTATATTCAAATACGTGGGAATATAAAGAAAAATTTGAACAGGTTTCGGAATATGCAGAGAATATAAAAATAATAAATTTTACTGCTGTTGAATCAGAAAATAGTCAGCAAAATAAACAACGGCTAAATGAAATAAAAAGCCTCGGAAAGAAATTTTCAAATGGAATATCCGGACTTGTACTTGATGGAATTACAGTTTCAGATGCTTCATTTAATTATGAAGGTCTGGCACAGGAATATATAAGCGGGAATGGAAGTAGAAAAATTAACACACAGACATTAATGTATGATTTATATATTATGGACACATTTGATACATTTCCGGGGAAAAACAGATATGGTGGATTAAAATATCCTGTTGAATATATTATTTGTGGACAAAACTCTGACAGAGATAATATTAACAGTATTATATTGAAACTTTCAGCTGTAAGAGAAGCGGTCAACATGGCATATCTTGTAACTAATGGTGAAAAGAGAAGTGAAGCTTTTGCACTTGCATCATCAATTGCCGGATTTACGGGAAATCTTTTAGTGGTAAAGGCTGTGCAATATATAATTATGGGAATATGGTCTTATGCGGAAAGTATTGTAGATGTCAGAAGACTTTTTGAAGGAGATGAGATAGCCGTTATTAAAAATGATAATGACTGGAAATTGTCGCTTAAAAACATGCTTGCCGGAAATTTAAAATATGACAAAGCTGATAGTGAAAAAAACAGCAGGGCAGAGCGTATTTTAAAAGGCCGGGCAGATTATAATGATTATCTCGAATTATTATTACATAGTGTAAGTGAAAATATTAAAAATTACAGAACAATGACAGCCATGGAACTTAGAATAATAGATATGGGCAAAACCGGTTTCAGAATGAAAGATTATATTTATGAAGCCCGGATACAGGTAAATGTATTACCGAAAGCGGACAGGAGAATAAATGCAAAAGAATATATACGTCAGGTAAAATACAGTTATATAAGCTGAATCTGTATGTAGAATATGCCCCCGTTTTTTATTATATAAGCCATTACATTTTTTAATTTTAAGGACAGGCGGATGCAAATGAAAGGCAGAAAATATGAGTAATAACGCCAATAATTTCAATATTATTATTACTAATCTGAAAAACGGGGTGTATATAAAAGCATCAGCAACAGTAGAGGCAGCACTTGTAATGCCGCTGTATATATACGCAGTTATGGCAGTAACCTATATGATGCAGATTTATCAAATAAGATTGGAAGTAGATGCAGCTTTATATAATGCTTTACGTGAACAGAATAAATATAATTATCTTAACTATGTACAAAAAGAAAAACAAAATGATGAAATTATAAATGAGAAAGATATAAACATAAACGATACAGTTGTTGGAAGTTTGTCATTACATTCGGTTTTAATAAAAAATCTGGGAAGTGAATATGCAAAAGAACATAATATAAAGGGCGGAAATTCCGGAATAAAAATTACTTGCTATAGTTATGACAGCAGTACAATTCAGGCGGCAGCAGAATATTCGGTTAAAAATCCATTTGATATATTTGGAATAGGATATATCAAAGTTGTGCAGGAATTTACTTATGAAGTATGGCTTGGAGAAAAATATGCCGGTGATTATGGCAAGGATAAAGATAATACAGATAGCGTTTTTATAACCAGAACCGGAACAGTTTATCACAAGACAAGAAATTGTCCGGCATTAAATATTGATGTAAAAATGGTGGATTTTTCGCAGATAAATAATTATAGAAATAAAAATGGTTCAATTTATTATCCGTGTAGTAAATGTAAAAAATATAATAATAAAAATGAATCAAGTTATGAATATGTATATGTAACTGATTATGGGGTCAGATATCACCGGGATGAAAACTGCAGTGAGATAAACAGGACAATAATTGAAATTTCGCGTAATAAAGTGACAGGTATGAGAGCGTGCAGGCTATGTGCAGCAGGTGATAATTAAGGAGAAGAAAAAATTGATGGAAAATATATTGCTATGTATAAATATGATGGTTTTGTCGGTTCAGGATATAATGTACAAATCATTAAATGTAATAATTCTTGTAATATTAACAATTACAGCTGTTATATATACAGCATTTAATTTTAATTTTTCATTGCCGGAAATAATTGCCGGAATATGTTTTGTCGGAGCGTTGTTTGGCGTAAGTATTACGTTTAAGTGTATTGGTATAGGTGACGTTATTGTTACGTTTATAGTAATTCTTATTAAAGGAACAGTTTTTGCAGTATTTTCTTTTACGATGGCAACACTGCTGCTGGGCATTGTTAATTTTATAAGATTAGTTAAAAAGGAAATCTCAGTAAAAAGCGAAATTCCATTTGTGCCGTATCTTGGAATTTGTGCAATGGTGACTGCGTTATGTATGTGAGAGCTTCATTTGTAATTGAAAATTCTGTTTTAATTCCGTTGTTTACAGGAATTATTGTTACGTTAATTTTGTTTGGGATGAGATGGCATGATGAACTTGTTGTGGATTCAATAAAGTTACAGGTGGCATTAAAATTAGAACAGGAAAATATTTCTGATAAAAACGAAAAATATAATGAAATAATAAAAAATGCGGCGGATAACGCCAGAAGCAGATTATTAATAAAAGAAACAGACATGAATGAGATAACATCAGGTATTAATGATTATATAAAGCCGAATTCGCAAAGTGATTTTATAAGAAAAACCAATGCTTTGTTAAAACTAAAGGAGTAATGTATGAAATATGAACAGGAGAATAACAGAACATATGCAGTGATTGAAAATGAATATGAAACACAGGACTGTGAATATGAGCAAAAAATGCTGCAAAAAAATACAATAGCAGGATTGCTTAAAATGCAGACAAGAAGAATTAATAATAAAATTATGTTTTTCTATGATGTTACTTCAAGACAGACACTTGATAAAATATTTTCATATAAAAATCTGGGATGGCAGGATTTTGTGAATGTGATTAATGGAATAGAAAATATGGCAAGGTCGGTAGATGATTACATGCTTGGTATAGATTCTGTTATTATAAGTCCGGAAACTATTTTTTATGATGCGGCCGGAACAAATATTGAATTTATATATTTTCCGGGAACAAATAAAGAGTTTATTGGCGGAAAGGCAGAAAAACAGATTAAGAATCTTTTTGATTATATGCTTGAAAAGTTCGACCATAATGATAAAGACCATTTGATGGATGTCTACGAGATTTATCAGAAGATTGTGCAGAATAATTATAAAATATGTGAAATGACAGCACTTATAGATTCTTTATCCGCATCAGAAAATTTAAAAAATACTGGGACAATTATGGATTTTGAAGAATACGGAGACACAGATGTCAGTGGTAGTGAACCCCAAAGAGTAGTTATTGATGATGTGGTTCCTGAGGTTATTGAGGAAGAGGAAGAGGTAAAAAATACCAATATCATAAAAATGATTAAAGTAATAAAGCTGATATGTGTAGTTCTTGTTGGGTATTTTATAGTAAGGGTTATGTTTCCGTCACTTATGCCGTTAAAAATAAATACTAATATTGCATTTGTGGCAGCAGTTGCCGGAATCGTTGTGTATATATTCTCTGATAAAGTTCCGGATAAGTTATTGACGCATTTTGTAAAAAAAGAATATATACAAAAATATGAGACACAAATAAATTATCAGCCGGAAAATGATAGTAATATTAATAATGACGTTATCGAAAAAGAAAACAGTCATACACAGGAATATGAGCATACAATGCTGTTATCGGATTATATGGAAAGTATAAAGAAAAAAGAACCGGAGATAAATCTTATTTATACAGGTGATGAGGATATGGAAAATATATCGGTTGAAAAGCTGCCGTGTGTGGTTGGAAGTATGGAGGGCAGGTGTAATAAAGTAATACATAACAGGCTTGTAAGCCATATACATATGTGTATTGTAAAAATAAATGACGATTTTTATATAGAGGATATGAATTCTACTAATGGTACGAGTGTAAATGGTAGAAGAATCGCAACTAATCAGCGGTGTGTTATAAAGAACGGAGATGATATTTATATTGCCGCATTGCCATATAAGGTTGAAATAACATAGGTTTTGTGCTATATTCACACTATCGTAAAAGTGAAAGGAATATTGTATATGAAGGTTAATATATACTATGGCGGAAGAGGGGTTGTTGACGACCCTACAATATTTGTGGTTAATAAGATACAGGAAGTTTTAGATGAACTTAATGTTAATGTGGAAAGATATAATCTCTATGAGATGAAGAACCAGATTACAACTTTATCTCAGACAGTAACAGAAGCAGATGCAGTTGTGTTAGCAACTACTGTTGAATGGATTGGAATGGGTGGATATATGCAGACTCTTCTTGATGCCTGCTGGCTTTATGCAGATAAAGGAAGAATTGGAGACGTATATATGTTCCCAGTTGTAATGTCTAAGACATATGGAGAAAGAGAGGTATGTCTTTCACTGGTCAATTCGTGGGAGATGATTGGTGGACGTACAGGAAATGGTATCACAGGCTATGTTGATGATACAACTGAGTTTGAGTTTAACAGTAAGTGCGTGGAGTATATAGAGAAACAGACTGAGAATATATATCGTACTATTTCACAGAAAAGAATTTCACTGCCATCAAGCAGTCAGACAATAAAAAACAATGTTATGAAAGATGTTGTAAGATTCACACCGCAGGAGAGCGAACAGCTTTCAAAATATGTTTCAGATGATACATTTGTAAAAACACAGAAAAAAGATATTGAATCACTTGCCTCTATATATAAAGAACTTCTTAGTGATGAAGAACACGGCGGCGATGATTATTATATTAATGTTTTTAAGAATAATTTCAGACCGGGAACCGCATTTTCATGCACTTATATGATTATCGTCAGTGACAAGAATAAAACAATACTTATCAATGTAAATAATGATATTCTTGATGTTGAGTTTGGCGAAAATAATAATGCGGATGTTATTGCGAAACTTAATAAGGCAGTGTTTGATGATATAGTTGCTGGTAAAATTACCTTCCACAGAGCATTTATGACAGGTGATATGACTGCAAAAGGTAATTTCAGAAGCCTTAGAATGTTAGATTCATTATTTGAATTCGCTGAATAAATATAAAATATAATTTATATTAGCTGCTATATTAATTTGAGGATGACAACTGTATTATTTATATTCAGATTGCAAATGACAGGTGGAAACTTGTATGTGTGTCATCATGCGTTACATCAAGACAGCCACCGTGATTTAAGCAGACTGTATTGGCAATAAAAAGACCTAAGCCAAAGTGGCCGGGTTTTGTTGTATAGAATGCCATTGACAGGATATTTATATCATCCGGGTAATAGAAATCTTTAGTACATATCTGCCGGAAATCTTTTGGGATTTTTATATCAGGCAGAGTGCCTTTGTTTGTAAATGTAATGGTACAGTGTGTTTTATCATCGGATAAAGAGGCACATATGTCAATGATATCATTATCATTGCCTGCCTCATAACAATTTGAGACAATTTCATTAAATGCAATTAGTAATTGTTCTTTATCTGCATTAATATTAATTTTTTCAGTGGGTATATCAAATCTGAATCTGCGTTCAGAGTCTGGATATGCATTATCTGCTTCGTCAGGAAGCTGATAGATTAAATCGTTAAGCGTTACATTTTCTTTGTTGGGAAAAGTGCAATACCGGCAGAGATTTAAGCGTTTCATCATGTTTGTGATTTCATATATTGATGTACCCATACTATTCCAGAAACGCATATTTTTTGTTTCAGGATATGTTTTGGAAATTAAATCATAAGATGAATTGAGGAATGAAATATGGTTTAATAATTCGTGGCTGGCAATGCTTAATGTTTTATAGTGTTCTTTTTTGCATTTCTCAAAAGTATCCCCGAATTCAGGTATAGTATTTTTAGCATTATTTATTATTGTATAATCTTTTTTATCCATAGTTGTGTCCTTTAATAAATATGATAGTACTTGTGAAAATTTATGCTTTTAAAATGTATAAAGTTATGAAAATTTATTGATATAAAAGCATTTTTAAGTTATTATATTGAAAGTATATACTTGTTGGTTTTCTGTGTAAATAAAAGAATTTCGACAAAATATTACAAAAATGTTAGTAGGGTGGTGCTTATTATGAAAAAAGACGATTGTATTTTTTGTAAGCTTGCGAATGGTATAATTCCAACTAATTCGCTTTATGAAGATGATATTGTCAATGTTATTTTCGATGCAAATCCGGCATCGGAAGGGCATGTTCTTATATTGCCAAAAGAACATTTTGATAATATTTATTCTTTGGATGATAAGACAGCGGCACATGTATTTCAGGTTGCTGTTAAGGTGGCCAATGCTATTAATGATTCATTACATCCTGTTGGACTGAATGTTGTGCAGAACAACGGTGAGGCAGCTGGCCAGACAGTATTCCATTTTCATATGCATATTATTCCAAGATATGAAAATGATACGGTCAATATTGGCTGGAAGCCGGGCAGTATAACGGATGAGAGAATAAAAGAAATAAAAAATAAAATTAATGGAGGCATGTAATGATTGAATTAAGTAAAGGCGGAGCATATCTTGTAGATGGCGTTGATGTCATAGAAGAGTCTGCAGCACAACAGGGAGCTTTGGCAGCAAGATTAGGCACAGATGCTCCTTCTAAGGAAGAAGCAGCAAAAAACACTATTGCTTATAGTATTCTTGAAAGTCATAATACATCGGGCAATATGGACAAGTTAAAAGTCAAGTTTGATAAGATGACATCACATGATATTACTTTTGTAGGAATCATACAGACTGCAAGAGCTTCAGGACTTGAGAAGTTTCCAATTCCTTATGTACTTACAAATTGTCATAACAGTTTGTGTGCGGTTGGCGGAACAATTAATGAAGATGATCATATGTTTGGTCTTACATGTGCCAAGAAATATGGTGGAATATATGTACCACCTCATCAGGCTGTAATCCATCAGTTTGCAAGAGAAATGCTGGCTGAGAGTGGTAAGATGATTCTTGGTTCAGACAGTCATACAAGATATGGTGCACTTGGTACAATGGCAGTTGGTGAAGGTGGACCGGAGCTTGTTAAGCAGCTTCTTGGAAAGACATATGATATAAATATGCCGGGCGTGGTTGCCGTATACATGACAGGTGAGCCGGCAAAGGGCGTAGGACCTCAGGATGTGGCACTTGCAATTATTGGAGAAGTATTTGGTAACGGATATGTAAAGAATAAAGTTATGGAGTTTGTAGGACCTGGCGTAAAGAATCTCAGTGCTGATTTCAGAATTGGTGTTGATGTTATGACAACAGAGACTACATGTCTTTCCTCAATCTGGCAGACAGATGAGAAAGTTAAAGAGTTTTATGATATTCATGGCAGAAGCGAAAGCTATAAAGAACTTAAACCTGGCAAAGTTGCATATTATGATGGTGTTGTATATGTTGACCTTAGTACAATCAAGCCAATGATAGCAATGCCGTTCCACCCAAGTAATACATATACAATTGAAGAACTTAATGCAAATCTTGAAGACATCCTTCACGATTGTGAGAAGAAAGCACTTGTCAGCCTTGACGGACAGGTTGATTTCAAGCTTACAAATAAGATTAAGAATGGCAAGCTCTATGTTGATCAGGGAATTATTGCCGGATGTGCAGGCGGCGGATTTGAAAATATTTGTGCGGCAGCAGATATTTTAAAGGGTCATTCAATAGGTGCAGACGAGTTTACATTAAGTGTATATCCTGCAAGTACGCCAATTTATATGGAACTTGCAAGAAATGGAAGACTTGCTGATCTTATGGAGACAGGTGCTATAGTTAAGACTGCATTCTGTGGTCCTTGTTTTGGTGCCGGAGATACACCTGCTAATAATGCATTTTCAATCAGACATTCAACAAGAAACTTCCCTAACAGAGAAGGTTCAAAGCTTCAGAAAGGTCAGATCGCATCTGTTGCACTTATGGATGCTCGTTCTATTGCAGCAACAGCGGCAAATAAAGGATATCTTACAGCGGCTACAGATGTTGATGTTGAATTTACAGGTCCTACATATCATTTTGACCAGAATATTTATGCAAACAGAGTATTTGACAGCAAGGGTGTAGCAGATCCTGCTCAGGAAATCCAGTTTGGTCCTAATATTAAGGACTGGCCGGAGATGGTGGCCCTTCCAGAAAATCTTATTATTAAGGTTGTATCAGAGATACATGATCCTGTAACAACAACTGATGAACTTATTCCTTCAGGTGAAACATCATCATTCAGATCAAATCCTCTTGGACTTGCAGAATTTGCACTTTCAAGAAAAGATCCTGCATATGTTGGAAGAGCTAAGGAAGTACAGAAAGCAGAGAAAGCAAGAGAAGCTGGTCAGTGCATGGGAGAAGCACTTCCGGAACTTAGGGATATTATGCATAAGATTAAAGAAACTTATGATGTGCATAAGGAAAATGTAGGTGTCGGAAGTACAATATTTGCAGTTAAGCCGGGTGATGGTTCAGCTCGTGAACAGGCTGCATCATGTCAGAAAGTTCTCGGTGGATGGGCTAATATTGCCAATGAATATGCTACAAAGAGATATCGTTCAAACCTTATCAACTGGGGTATGCTTCCATTTATAGTAGATAAGGGAGAACTTCCATTTGCCAATGGTGATTACATATTTATTCCTGAAATTACAAAGGCTGTAAAAGAAAAAGCTTCAACAATTCAGGCATTTGTTGTAAATAAAGATATGAAACCATTTGAACTTAAAATGGATGAACTTACAGATGACGAAAGACAGATTATTCTTGACGGATGTCTTATTAATTTCTACAGAAACAGCAGATAATATGCTGTGAGGGAGGCTTGATATGGCAGAACAGAATATATTAACCGGCGATCTTGCTGTGCTTGATCAGATTATAGGCGATTTGAAAGAACACAGAAAAAATAAAGAACAGCTGGAAAAATTGAATGAAATAGCCAAAGACCTCACTAAAAATATAGAAAATGATGAGCGGGAGCTAAAAGAAGAAATTGATGGAAGAATCAAAGAAAGCACCGCATCCATATGTGAGGGATATGATAAAGCTATTGACAGCGAAAAGTCTAAACTGAAAGATATCCAGTCTCAGCGTGATAAAGCAAAGATGGCTGGAGTAAAAGAGAGAATAGCCAACGAAACAAAGGAACTTAGAAATCAGAATGAAGAATTCGAGAAGCAGATAAAAGATGCTTTTAAGATGGAAAAAGTTCCAATGTATTGCAGCAGACGGTTTTACAGAATAATGATTCAGACAAGAGGATTTGCTGACAGTGCAGTTTACACATTGATTTTGCTGGTATTATTTCTTGGGATTCCGGCATTAATAAGTTTTGTACCTAGTATTCAGATGTGGATGCTTATAGTTTATTACTTTGTAGTTTCAATGATAATTATTTTAACAACGAAAATTGTGACAGATAAGACTGTAGGTAGGCACGGAGCTACTATTAATGCGGCACGCGAAACAAAAGACAAAATTATTGCAAACAGAAAAAAGATTAAGAAAATTGAAAAAAGAATACATTCTGACAAGAATGAAGAAATGTATGGTCTTGAGGATTATGATTTTAAGATCAATGAAATACATGATAGCATGGAAAAGATTGAAGGTGAGAAAGCCTGTGCTTTGCAGGAGTTTGAAAACACTGCAAAGCCGGACATAATTGCTGAAATTGAAAGCAGAAGCAAAGGCCATATAGATGAGATGAAAGCGGAATTGCTTACAAAACAGGACGAATGCAGCAAACTTGAAGCACTTGTCAAAGAGCAGAGGATTTATATTTCATCTAACTATGAAACTTATCTTGGCAAAGAATTTATGAACACAGAAAAACTTGAAGAACTCAGAGCTATTATGAAGTCGCAAGCTGCTGATACAATTGGGCGTGCGATGGCTGTGAGTAAGGATAAACGTTAAGTTTATTGTCACGGAAGGTTTCAACAAATCCGGCGGTTATAACATCCGCCAGTGTCATAACAGTTGAAAGACGAGTTGTCTGAAGAAGGAGATTCTCTTTTGAACCGGCAGCATTTACAATGCCGGTGATATGGAGACTTCCTACTTTGGGCAGCTCTTTTTTTACACCAAGACCGGGACGCAACGGACCTTCAGCAAGCGTGATACATCCAACATGGTCATTGCGTCCAAGAGATGCATCGATGGCAATAATATATGGATTGCTGTGAAAATTTTTGATGAACGTAATAGCAAACTCAAGATTAACAGCATTTATTGGATTATTTAAAGAACCATAGATAAATACGTTATTAAAAGCAAATTTTGAAAGTTTATAACCAATTAGTGGTCCAAGACTGTCGCCTGTTGAGCGGTCACTGCCAATACACATAACAGCGATTGGATGTGAAAATGCATCTGCTGAATTGAGAAAAGAAGAAAGTTTTTTGCTGAAATCTATGTGAGCATCATGTTTTTCTGAACTAAAATAATAAACCATGAAAATCCCTCCCCGCATATAAAATGGCACTATAATATTTTATGCAGAAATCTGTAAAATATGAGAGGTATTTTAGAAGAATTAACATAATAAAATAAAAGAGTAACTTTTTTATTTATCTGACAAAATGTGATAAGTTTTTTATTTAAAAAGTGCTAAGCTGATAAAAACAGAAATTCCATAAGAAAATGGAATAAAATATTGCAATTATTTGTTGTGAAAAGAGGGATAGCCATGATAGAAATTATTTGTAACGGCGAAGATGACAGCAATAAGGGGAACATGAGAGGAAATGCGGATATAAGAAGACCAAAGAATATCAAACAGATAGGCGATGTTAGTTCAAACAGAAAAATATATATAGAAGATTACGCTTTTACATATATTAATTCTGTTGCATATCAGACACCGGAGGACGAGCAGGCAGGAGTGCTGCTGGGTGAGGTACAGAAGTCGGATGAAGAAAAATGTCTGTTTATCAAGGGCGTTATAAGAGCAAAGACTCCGGAAAACGAAACAAAACAGGGAATCGTATTTAATGAAAAGATATGGGAAAAAATATATGCAGAGATAGAAAAGTTCTTCCCGGATCTTGAGGTGGTTGGCTGGTTTGCCGCAATGCCCGGCATTACGCAGGAGCGTTTTCTTTATTTGAAAAAGCTGCACATGGATAATTTTTCCGGTGGCATGAAAACAATGTATCTTGTAAACACATGTGATAAAGAAGAAAATTTTTATTTGTATGAAAATGGAGAATTAAAAAAACAAAAAGGATATGTCTGCTTTTATGAAAGAAATTATGAAATGCAGGAGTACATGCTTGAAAAAAGGGAACGAAAGCCGATTGAGAGTCCTGAAAAAGATAAGGTGATGAAATCAATAAGAAGTATAATACAGGAAAAAGAAGAAATGAGACAACGTAGAAAAAATTCAGTTTTTCTGTATGGAATAAGCAGTTTTATGGCAGTGGTCGTTCTTGTGATTGGAATAAATCTTTTAAACAGTTATGAAAAAATGAAAAAATTTGACACATCGCTTAGTAATATAGCACTCGAAATATCAAATATAAGTGAAAAAGAAAAAAGTATTCAGACATCTGATAATTCGGTTTCGGTAAATAAAATTTCGGGAGACGTATATCCGACAGAGGCGGAGACAGAAAGCACTGAAAGCCGGACAACACAGTCACAGACAGAGCAGTCACAGATAGAAAAGCAGGCGGAATCAGCCGAGATGGTTAAAGAAGCAGATGCTGCACAGACAACTTATATAGTAAAAAAGGGCGATACAATAATGAGCATATGCAAAAAATATTATGGAAACACTGAAAAATTAAATGAAATAATTGCGGTTAATAATATAGAAGATGCAGACAAGCTCTATATAGGCCAGGAAATAAAACTGCCTTGAATATTTTGAGGGATAATGTATAATGATGTCAGTACGTTTAAAAATTATAAAAGAGGTAAAACGAATGGCTGATATCATATCAGGTAATTCCAGATTTGGAGATGGAAATAATTCAAAAAATAAAAAAGTGATTCATCTTGTTCCGGAAGAACAAAAGCAGGAAGAAAATCTGGATGAGAATGAAATAAAACACAAAGTTATAAACCGCAGAAAACGTATAATTATTATATCGGTAATCATTGTTGCAGCCATAATTGCGGCCGTTTTTGCGATAAGTGCATTTATCGATGGAATTACATATAAAGATTATTCAGTTATGAAGTCTGTAAACAGGGATGATACAGATACAACAATGTATATGGGATATGCAGATGGATATGTAAGATATAGTAATGATGGTATTGCATATTATAACAAAAAAGGTACAGCAATATGGAATCAGACATATACAATGCAGAAACCTCAGGTGAAGATATGTGGCAGCATAATTGCAGTTGGCGATATTAATGGAAGTAAAATTTACATATTTGATAAGAATGGGAATATCGGAATTGTAGATACATCACTAGCAATATCGCAGATAGAGGTGGCAAAACAGGGCGTGGTTGCAGCTGTTCTTGAGGATAATGATGCAAATTATATCAATCTCTATAAAACTGACGGCACAAAAATCTATACAGTAAAAACATCCCTGGCAGGAGATGGATATCCTCTTGATATAAGCATTTCGCCTGATGCTGCAAAACTTGTCGCATCGTATCTTTATGTGAGCGGAGAAACGATGAAAACCAATGTTGTATTTTATAATTTTTCAGAAGTTGGACAAAATGAGACAGAGCGTGTGGTTGGTGGATTTAATCATTATGACAGTACAATAGTTGCAGATGTTAATTTTATTGATGAAAATACAGTTGCTGCAGTAGGAGAAGATGTAGTCAGCATATATTCAATAAAAGAATATCCGAAGCTTGTAAAAGAAATCAATATAGATAATGAAATTGACAGAGTTTTATTTGGTGATAAATATATAGGTCTTGTTTTAAAAAATTCTGAGTCGGGCGATATTTATAAGCTTTGTGTATACAATAGCGATTTGAATAGAGTGTGTGAATATCCATTCAGTACACAGTATGACAAAATGTCTTTTGATGGAAATAGTGTTGTTATGAGCAACTCATCAGTTATTTCACTGATAAATTTAAAAGGCAAAAAGCTTGCTGATATAACAATGACACTTCCAATACAGAATGTGATAGTGCTTGGACACCGTGGGAATTATATTTGCGTCAATTCTAAATATGTCCAGAATATAAGATTAAAATAAAAAACAGGAGAAAATTATGAGCTGGGTAACAATAGCTGTATTTGCCATACTTATTTTGTTTGGTGTATCAGGATGGAGAAAAGGAATAATAAGAACAGCCGTATCTCTTGCGGCAATGGTAGTTACATTTATAGTCTGTGTGTGGGTGACACCATCATTGTGTAAAAATGTAAAAGAAAATACACAGGTATATGATAACCTTCAGAAGTCTATTTATAATTTTATAATAGAAGATGAAAATTTTAATAAAGCTGCAGGGGAAAGTCTTTCTGATGAAGAGGCGATTATCATAAGTATTTCGCAGCTTGAAGAGTATGCTGGTCAGATACAAAAAAATGTAAATGATATAATGAAGAAACTTAATCTGCCTGAAAGTGTTATTGGCAGTGGTGACGGAAATGGCAGCTATATGCAGGATGTATTTCATGTTACAGGAAATGCACAAGTGACAATGAAAAATATAATGGCTGCGGTGATTGCTGCAAAATTGGCTGGACTTGCATTGAATGCAATAATTTACATAGCTGTGTATCTGGTTGTGTTTGCAATATTAAAGATTGTGTTTGCTGTTACGGGGGTGGTTGGAAGACTGCCGTTAATATATCAGGCAAACAAAATTCTTGGTCTTGTATTTGGAATTCTGGAAGGGCTTGTTATAGTATGGCTTCTTTTTGCTGTTATTACAGCGTGCAGTAATATGCAATGGGCAGCTAAAGCTCTTATTGAAATTGGCAAAAATGATTTGCTTTCGCTTATTTATAATCATAATTTTATAATAAAAACGATTACGAAGACAGTTTAATATTGAGAAAGTATAAAAATATCTAGTGTTTTTGCAGTTGCAAAAACACTAGATATTGTATTTTAACCCATTAATTTCAAAAAAATCAAAAAAAGTTAAAAAAAATCAAAAAAAGGTGTTGACATATATAACCTTAGGTGATATTATAATCAAGTCGCCGCGAGCGACACACAAAACAAATGACTTACAGGCCAGCAGACATGCGGCTTTAA